>CAIYXH010000075.1 GCA_903930195.1 uncultured Actinomycetes bacterium
GCACCTACTGCGGCTTCTGCAACTTCAACGGCTGCCATGTCGACGCGAAGGCCTCGACCTTCCTCAACGTGATCCCGAAGGCCATGGCCACCGGCAATCTCACGGTCGCCGACGGCGCGCGGGTCGTCTCGCTTCCGGTCGACGGCGAAGGCCGCGCGGCCGGGGCGCTGTATGTGAGGGACGGCGAGTTGCTCTTCCAGCCCGCTGCGGCGGTCGTGCTCTGCGCGCACACGTTCGAGAACGTGCGACTGCTGCTCCTCTCGCAGTCGGCGGCCTTCCCCGACGGGCTTGCGAACCGCAACGGCCAGGTGGGCCGCAACACGATGAGCCAGATGTACGTCGGGGTCGACGCGCTGTTCCCGGGCCGGAAGCTGAACCGCTTCGGGGGCACGTTCCCGCAGGCGACCTCCCTCGATGATTACAACTCTGACAACTTCGACCACACGGGCCTCGGCTTCGTCGGCGGCGGGTTCATGAGCGCGGTGCAGGAGGCGAAGCCGATCGGGACGGCGCTCTCGACGCCGCCGTCCGTTCCGCGTTGGGGCTCGGCGTGGAAACGCTGGCTCGCCGAGAACGGGAACTCCGTCGGCCGCGTGATCGCGACGGCCGAGGGTCTCCCGTACGAGGACTCACGCCTCGATCTCGATCCCACCGTCCGCGACCCGCACGGCGTGCCGGTGATCCGCGCGACCTACCGCCTGCACGAGCAGGAGGAGCGGCGCTACGACTTTCTCGCCGAGCGGATCCGCGAGCTGCTCTTCGAGGCGGGCGCCACCGAGGCGTGGGCGTCGTTCCGCAAGCTCCCCGCCGCCCCCTTCCAGAGCACGTTCGGCGCGACCCGGATGGGCGACGATCCCGAGGCAAGCATCGTCGACCGCTGGTGCTTCGCCCACGACGTCCCGAACCTCGCCGTCGTGGGCGCCTCGAGCTTCCCGACGTCCGGGGGCTACGGCCCGACGGCGACGATCCAGGCGCTCGCCTGGCGGACGGCCGACCGGCTCGCGGCCGAATGGGCCGCGATCACGGGCTGACGCGCGGCTCGAGCAGGATCAGCAGCAACGCGACGCCGAGCGCGGCGGGAAGCACCCAGAACGCGACGCCGTAGCCGCTCACCGAAGCGATCGTCCCGAGCACGACGCCGCCGAGGCCCACACCGCAGTCGATCGCGATGTTCCAAAGGGTCGTCGGCAGCGCGAAGCCGTCCGGGCCTGCGCGCGAGAGCATGTCCATCTGCGACGTCGTCGCGAGGAGGCCGTAGCCCGCGCCGAAGAGCAGCCCGGCGAAGACGACCGCGAGCGCCGGCCCCTGGCCCGAGGCGAGCAGCACCAGCCCGGCGAGCGACGAGAGCGCCCCGGGCACGAGCAGGGTGCGGAGGCCGATCCGGTCGGAGAGGCGTCCGCCGAACCACCGGCACACGTACGCGGTCGTACCGAAGAGGAGCAGGAAGGCCTCCGACGACGAGAGCCCGCCGTGGATCAGCCAGAGCGGGACGAAGCTGAGCGCCGCGCCGCGACAGAGGCTGACGAGGAAGAACCAGGCAAACGGCCAGCCGAAATGGATCGTCGCGATCGCGCGCAGGAGCCCGGCCGGGCGCGGCCGTGAGGCGTGGCGGTCGGGTGTCACCGACGCGATTGCGGCGCCCGCCAGGCCGAAGAGTCCCGCCGCGAGGAACGCCGACCCGGCGCCCACCGAGCGCTCGAGGAAGACGCCGAGTGCCGGTGCGAACACCGGTGGGATCCCGGCGGCAAGCCCCGCCCAGCCCATCACGGTGCCGCGCCGCTCGTTCGGCGCGAGCTCGGCGATCAGGGTCCCTGTGCCGACCGTCGCGATGCCGAAGCCGACGCCGCGGAAGACGCTTGCGGCGAGGATCGCCGTCTCGCCCTTCGCGCCGAGCAGATAGGCGAAGCAGGGGACACCGAGGAGCAGGAAGGCGAGTACGAGCAGGCGGCGCGCGCCGTAACGGCGCAGTGCCTGCGGGACGCGGAACTGTGTCGCGACGGCAGGGAAGTAGAAGCAGGCGGTGACGAGCCCGGCGCCGCTCGCGCCGCCCGTGCGCGCGACCACCGTCGGCAGCACCGGGACGAGCATCGTCGTGTTCACGAAGATGGCGAAGAAGCCGGCCAGGAGCAGCAGCAGATCCCGTGTCAGCAGACGTTCGCGCGTCATCGCGACGCATTGTGAAAGAGGCCGGTCGCCGGTGCGGCGGTAGCGTGACGGCCATGAGCGACGACCTGCCTGTCAGCGACCACGCCGCGGAGCTCCATCGGCGCGCCCTGATCTTCAACGGCCTCGCCGGCTCGTCGGCGCTGCCGCAGGGCCGCGACGCCGACTGGGATCTCCCGGCGATCATGCGCGACGGGGGCATCACCTCCGCGAACCTCACCCTGGCGCTCAACGAGGGGTTCAAGGCGACGAGCGTGCGCATGTCGAACCTGCTCCGCGCGATCGACCGTTACGACGGCGTGCGCGTCGCCCGCACCGTCGACGACATCCTCGCCGCGAAGGCAGAAGGCGGCGTCGCGATCGCGATGGGCTTCCAGAACACCGACCCGATCGAGGGGAACCTCGCCTACCTCGACCTCTTCCACCGCCTCGGCCTGCGGATCGTGCAGCTGACCTATCAGCGCCGGAACCTCGTCGCGGACGGCGGCGGCGAGCCGGCGAACGGCGGGCTCTCCGTCTTCGGCCGCGACCTCGTCGCCGAGCTGAACCGCCTCGGAATCCTGATCGACCTCTCGCACACCGGCGTCCGCAGCACGCTCGAGACGATCGAGGCCTCGGCCGACCCGGTCTCGATCACGCACGCCTGCCTCCAGCACTTCACGCCGGTCGCGCGCAACGCCACCGACGAGGAGGTCAAGGCGCTCGCCGCCCGCGGCGGCGTCTTCGGGATGAACGCGATCGCCCGGCTGATCTCACCGACCGGCCGGCAGGACGGCGCGACGATCGAGCAGTTCGTCGACCAGATCGACTACCTCGTCGAGCTCGTCGGGATCGACCACATCGGCATCGGCCTCGACATCAACGAGGGCATGACGCCCGAGGTCTTCGAGGCCCGGCGCAAGGGCTTCCTCACCGAGTTCCCCGAGCTGACGATGGGAGGCGACTTCCCCTTCGAGCACTACTACGCCTCCGGGCTCACCTCGATGCGGCACGTCGACCGGATCACCGACGCGCTCGTCCGCCGCGGCTACGGCGACGACGACGTCATCAAGATCCTCGGCGGGAACTTCGTCCGCCTGCTCCGCGCCGTCTGGAAATAACTCAGCGTCCCGCCGTTGCCTCGGCGCCGAGGGACAGCGGGCGGTCCCGCCGGCGGGACGAAGGGCCTGGCCCGAGCCGGGCTCCGCGTTCGTTGACGCGTCACACCGGGCCCTGGCCCTTTTTCGGCGGGCTGCCGCGTCGGGCGCACCAGAACCGGGACAGGTCTAGAGACCTGTCCCTACAGAGGAGCTACTGCTCGACCGATTCGACAGTCCGCTGACTGTCGAGGGTGCCGCCCGACGTGCCACCGATGTGCACGATCTTGTCGGGCTCGCTGTCGAAGATCGTCGGCGCGGACGGCGACGAGAAGACGGCGAGGACGTGCAGCGTCCCGTCCTCCTCGATGTTCTTGAACCCGTGGTGCGAGTGGGGCGGAAGGATGATCAGGTCGCCGGCCTCGAGGATCGAGTGCTCGCCATCGACCCAGAACTCGGCCTTGCCCTCGAGCACCATGATGATCTCCTCGAGACCGTCCGGATGCGTGTGGGTCGGAGCGCCGATCCCGAAGGCGTTCCACGACTCGTTCACGATCAGCTTGGTCGTGCCGCCCACCGAGGCGGCCGCGTGGAGGATCCCGCGCTTGCCGGGGCGCCAGCTGGCTTCGGGCTTCTCGCTGCCGCGGACGATCGTCATGGGAAGCAGCTTGCCAGATCCTCTGCGACCGGTGTCTGACATCCGTGCATAATCCGGCCCATGAAGTTCGGAATCGTCCAGGAGGCCTATTTCGTCCCCGGCAGCTCGCTCCAGCAGCGCTATCTCGACATGGTCGAGGAGGCCGTCTGGGCCGAGCAGTGCGGCTTCGACTTCTACTGCACGTCGGAGCAGCATTTCGGGTTCTCGGAGAGCTATCTCGAGACCCGCGCCGACAAGTACCACTCGCAGAAGAGCGGTGCCCTTGCGGCTCCGGAGACCTATCTCGCCTACGTCGCTGCACGCACCGAGAGGATCCGGCTGCGCCCGACATCGGTCGTGCTCCTGCCGTTCAACAACCCGCTGCGCGTCGCCGAGTGGATCGCGACGCTCGACTGCCTCACGAACGGCCGCGTCGATCTCGGCACGGCGCGCTCGAACAACTTCACGACGATCAAGACCTTCGGCGTCGACCCGGCCCAGACGAAGGAGATCTGGCGCGAGTCGCTCGAGGTGATCGTCAAGGCCTTCACCGAGGATCCGATGACCTTCGAGGGCGACTGGTGGTCGTATCCGACCCCGTTGACCCTCACGCCGAAGCCGGTGCAGCAGCCCCACCCGCCGATCTTCGTCTCGTCCTCGAGCGTCGCGACGCACCGCGGTGCCGCCGAGCTCGGTCTCGGCGGGATGACGGGCGGCAGCATCGTCGGCTGGCAGTACGTCGAGGAGGCCGCGGCCGCGTACGTCGGCGCGATCGGCGACGCCAAGCCGCTTCCCGGCTCGACCGTCAACAAATCGCTCGGCTTCTTCGCGACGCGCGTCAACTGCGCCGCGACCTCCGAGGAGGCGCGCGCCGCGATCGAGAAGACCGCGCTCAACTTCATCGACATCAACATCGGGCCGGGCGGCCGCTACGAGCAGCTCGCTCCCACCTCGCCGGACTACGCCTACCTCGGGAACATCCGCGAGATGCAGGAGCACATGCACGACCTCGACTATCTGATGGATCGCTCGCCCTATGTCCTCTTCGGCACCCCGGACTTCCTGATCGAGAAGTTCAAGCGGCTCGAGGCGATGGGCTACACCGAGCTCCTGCTCGGCATCGAGGGCATGTCGCACCAGGCGCACCTCGACGCCATCGAGATGATCGGCAAGCACGTGATGCCGGCCTTCTCGAGGGACTAACCGCCGAGTTTTCTCGGCAGATGAATCGTCCTATCTCTTAGGGACAGGTCTTCAGACCTGTCCCGCTCCGTGGCTCACCGCAAGGCCTGGGTCAGACCAGAGGTCTGACCCTCTAGGCCCACTGCGCGGGATCCGAGTGCGGGATCACAGGCACCAGCAGATGCGACGGGTGCTGCTCGTCGTGGAAGACGCGGTGGACGACCGTCTCCGTGTTGCAGAAGTGCCACGGGATGTGGCTTGCGCGGATCGTCGGGTTGCTCGGCCGGAACTGCAGGTCGAGGCAGTGGATCGAGAGCCGCAGGCGGTTGCCGGCGCGAAAGACGTTCGCGATCGGTGAGAGCTCGATCGCGTACTCGACGATCTCGCCGGGCACGACGGGCTCCTCCTCGAGGTGCGGGTGGTACGGCCGCCAGGGCGTCGAGCGCTCCGGGTCGAGCTTGCGGTGCGAGGCCTTGAGGAACCCCTTCGTGAGCTCGGTGGCCGAACCGTCGGGGGCGACGTCGGCGAGGACGACGATCCAGGTGGTGTCGGTCGCGTCGATCGAGGCGTGGAGGGTCAGCGAGACCGGGCCGGTCAGCTCGGTGGGCTGTGCGAAGCGCTCGGTGAAGTAGTCGACGCCCTGGATCTGCGAGGTCTCGTCGGCGGGCTGCTGGACGAAGCAGTCGGGACGTCCCACGACATGCTCGGGCTCGGGCGAGAGGCCTTCCCAGACGCGCAGGTAGAGCTTGCGCCATTCCGTCCGCGCGAGCGGCCACTCCTGCTCGCGGCGCTGCCGGTTCGCGCCCATCACGAAGAGCGTGATCGGCTCCTCGTCCATCACGCCGGTGTCGATGCCCTTGAGCCAGTGGTCGTACCAGCGCACGACCTCCTCGTCGTAGGAGCGCGGGAACGGCGCCGTGTCCTCCTCCATCGCGTCGATCCGGAGCTTCGTCGGCCCCTGGATTCCCGCGTAGTTGTCGAAGGCGCCGCGGAGGTGCATGTGGGCGTACCCCCACCAGTGCGAGTAGCAGTAGCTCGGGATCGTGATCCGCTCGTACTGGGTGGCCGGCGACCTGTCGCGGTAGAAGTCGTTGTCGAAGGGCTGCATGATCACGTCGAACCAGCCCGGGAGCCGATCGGGGTTGAGCGCGATCTCGTAGCTTCCGCTGTAGAGCTGGAAGAGACGGTCGTCGCGCGCGGCGGCGACCATCGCCTCGATCTCCTCGGGCGTCCGCTCGGCGACGAGGGCGGAGGCGAGCCGGCCGTGAAGGCTGCCGCCGTAGAGGTGCAGGAAGAACGACTGGAGGATGCCGCCGTGGTGGGTCGACTCGCGGTAGAAGTCGGCCGGCGCGTTCCAGGGCATGATCGCTTTCAGGTGGGGCGGCTGCGTCGCCGCGACGAGCGGCTGGATCGCGCCGAAGTAGGAGACGCCGACCATGCCGATGTTGCCGTCGCACCAGGGCTGCGCGGCCATCCACTCGACGAGGTCGTGCCCGTCCTGGGCCTCCTGCGGCGAGCACCAGCCGAGGTACTCGCCCTCGGAGCGGCCGATGCCGCGCAGGTCGGGGATCACGTGGGCGTAGCCGTGCGCGGTGAGGTAGCGGGGGTCGCCGGCCTCGATCCCGCGGTTGTAGACCGAGGAGCGGTTGCGCGGCGAGGTGCCGTACGGGAGCGGCGGCAGCGGCAGCGACTGGGCGTTCTTCCCGTAGGCCGACATCGCGAGCAGGCCGGGTACCGGATCGTCGCCATCGGGCAGGAAGACGTCGACGGAAAGCCGCACGCCGTCACGCATCTCGACCGATATGTCGCGTTCTATCCGCATGTCCTGGCGGGCCTCGACCCGTTGCATGGTTGTATATGAGTCGTGACTGCGACCCCCGATTCGACCGGCGTTCTGCTCCGCCCGGAGAGCGGCTTCCGCCGCTTCCGACGCCGCTACGGCGATCGGATCGCGGGCATCGTCCTGCCGCTCGTCGCCGTCTGCGCCGCGCTCGGCGGCTGGGAGGCATGGGTCCGTCTCGACAACGTGCCGCCGTACGTGATGGCGCCGTTCTCGAAGGTCGCCCAGATCGCCTGGGACCTGCACACGAACCTGGTCTCGCAGGCCTGGACGACGCTCTACGAGGCGCTCCTCGGCTTCGGGATCTCGATCGTGGTGGGGGTGATCGTGGCGCTCCTGATCGACTCGTCCTGGCGCGTGGAGCAGGCGATCTGGCCGTTCCTGATCGCCTCGCAGGTGATGCCCGTCGTCGCGTTCGCGCCGGTGATCATCGTTTGGTTCGGCTTCGGGCTGACGCCGAAGATCATCATCGTCGCCCTGCTCGGGACGTTCCTCGTGACGATCGAGTGCGTCGCAGGGCTCAAATCGCTCGAGCCCGAGAAGCTCCTCCTCTGCCGCGCGATCGGCGCGAGCCGTTTTCAGGTCTACGCGAAGGTGAAGCTGCCGCAGGCGCTTCCGAATCTCTTCGTCGGGATCAAGCTCGCCTCGATGCTGGCCTTGACGGGCGCCGTGGTCGGCGAATTCGTCGCCTCCTATCGCGGCCTCGGCAACTACATCACCTTCCAGAGCAGCATCCCCTACCCGGCAGGCGCCACCGCAGGCGTCCTCTACCTCGTGGTCATGGGCCTGATCCTCTACTGGGTCGTCGTCACGGTCGAGCGCTTCGCGATCCCGTGGCACGCCTCGAAGCGCAACAGCGGCGCCGGTCACTGATGAAGCAGCTCGCGAGCTTCGGCCAGAAGGCCTACGACTCCCGCTACGGCCTCGGCACGGTCGTCTTCACGATCGCGATCTGGGAGATCGTCGCGCGCTCCGGCTGGGTCGCCGTCGATGTCCTGCCGCCGTTCGACAAGGTCTGCACGGCGTTCTGGAACGACCATCACCTGCTGCTGAAGCAGAGCTGGGTGACGTTCAAGGAGGCGCTCTTCGGCTTCCTGCTCAGCATCGGCATCGGCATCCCGCTCGGTGTGATCCTGGCGCTCTGCCGGCCGCTCGACCGCGCGCTGCGGCCGATCCTCGTCGCGGGCCAGGTGACCCCGAAGATCGCGCTCGCGCCGCTCTTCCTGCTCCTCTTCGGCCTCGGTGCGGAGCCGAAGATCGTGCTCGCCTTCCTGCTCGGCTTCTTCCCGGTCGTCCTCGACACGATCCTGGGCCTGCGCAGCGTCCAGATCGAGAAGATCTACCTCGCCCGCAGCTGCGGTGCGAACTGGCTCACGATCCTCTGGAAGGTGCGGCTCCCGAACGCGCTCCCGCTGATCTTCACCGGCCTCAAGATCGCCGCCACCCTGTCGGTGACGGGCGCCATCGTCGCCGAGTACATCGCCCCCGGCCACGGCCTCGGTCTGACGATCCAGGCTGCGGGCGGCGAGCTGAAGACCGACCTGCTCTACGCCGCGATCCTCTGCCTCGGCGTCATCGGCCTCGCGATGTTCGTGGTGATCACCCAGCTCGAGCGCGTCCTCGTCGGCTGGCACCCCTCGCAGCGCAACCGCGCCGCGGCCCGCTACAACCGCCGGTAGGCGCCCTCTCCTGTTGGGGGCAGGTCTTCAGACCCGTCCCGGTTGAAGCAGTCGCCGGCAAAGGCGAACGTCGGGACAGGCCCCCTTCGGGGGACAGTCCCTGGCTTTGCCCTCGTTGCGGTGCCGCGGCGTTCGGTTCTCGGGACTGTCCCCGGCGCAGCCGGGGCCTGTCCCGACTGAGACGGTCGGCGCCGGAACCGCATCGACGGGATCGTGCCGTGGGCCGAAGAGCGGGCCAGGCCCTGGTGGCGCGGCTCCCCGGGGGTGGGGCGGTCGGGCCAGGCCCCGCGCGACCATCGAGCCCGGGTCGGACCGGAGGCCCGACCAGCGCGCCGGTCAGCGTCGCGCTGCTGAGAGAAGGGTCGGACCTCCGGTCTGACCCAGGCACCTCTGCGTCCCGCCGGCGGGACCAAAAAGAGAGGGGCCGGGCTTGCGCCCGACCCCTCCTGAGCCCACCGTTCGAGCGGGTGGTTACTTGCTGACCTTCTTGGCGATCGGCGTCGCCGGCAGGAACGCATTCGTGAAGAGCGACGAGGCTGCAGGAGCCGCGGTCACCAGCACGTTCTCGAGCTTCAGCTGCTTGACGGCGCTCCCCCAGTCGGCGATCGACATCCAGCCGATCGGATGACCGAGCTCGCTCTTCGTGAAGCGGACGAGCTTCATCGCCTTGAGCGTCGCGACGTTCGTCTTGGCGCTCGCAAGCGGGGACTGGCTCGCGACGAGACCCTGGAGGTCACCGGCGGCGAGGTTCGGGTTGTTGTACGCGAACTGCCAGCCCTGCATCGTCGCCTTGACGAAGCGCTTGACCAGGCCCGGGTCGTCCGTGATCGTCTTCGTGTTCGTGATCACGACGTTGCCGGTGAAGCCGAGGCCGACGTCCGAGAACGGGAAGAACGTCGTCGATGTCCCGAGGGTTGCGTTGATGCGCAGCCGGTCGGAGTAGGCGACGCAGAGGCAGCCGTCGGCTGCACCCGAGGTCACCGACGTGTCGAGCGCCGCAGGGGCGACCGAGACGATGTTGACCTTGCTCGGATCGATGTTCTTCGCCTTCAGATACGCCTGGAAGATCGGGATCAGCAGGCTGTTACCGGCGGCGATCGTCTTGCCGACGAGCTGGTCCGGCGAGGTGATGCTCTTGTTGGCGACGACGCCGAAGCCGTCCTGGCCCTCGATGATCGCGACTGCCTTGATCGGCTCGCCCTGCGAGACCGCAGTGATGAGGGCGCTCGTCGCGATCTCACCGAACTGCTGCTGCCCGGAGGCGACGGCCTGCGCGGTCGCGGGGGAGCCGGTGCCCGGCGAGTACTGCAGGTTGATGCCCTGCTGGTTGTAGTACCCATTCGGCTCTTCGCCCACGATGTAGCCGGCGTCGGTGCCGTTGGTCGTGAAGTCGTCCTCGAAGGTGACGTTCTCGAGGGTGGCTGCATGGCTGCGGACGGCGCCGCTTGCCAGAGGAATAAGGGCGAGCGCGCCGAGGAGGCAGACGATGCCGCCTACAAGCAAACGCGAACGCGTCCGGGGGAAGTACCGCTTCATGTGTCGCTCCTAATGTCGATGAGCCGCTAATTCGCACCATCGCGAATGCGAGGGTCAGCACCGACTCTCTCGCAGTGGTGGCTTAATGTAACACACCAATGTCAGACCATCAATGTCTGACAGCCGCGCGGGCGAAAGCCTAGACTCCTCTCCATGGGGGAGGTCCACGCCGGCTCGGCCACCGGATTCGCGGAGGGGACGTGCCGCCTCGTCACGGTCGACGGGCGCGAGGTCGGCCTCCGCGTTCACGACGGTGCCTTCTACGCGTACGAGAACCGCTGCCTCCACCAGGGCGGGCCCGTCTGCGAAGGGATCGTCGTCGGCCGGGTCGAGGAGGAGATCGACGCCGAGGGCGCGACGCTCGGCCAGCGCTTCGTCGACGACGCACCCCACCTCGTCTGCCCGTGGCACGCCTTCGAGTACGACCTGCGCACCGGCGAGCTCGTCACCGACCGGAGCCGCAAGCTCCGGCGCTACGAGGTCGTCCAGCGCGGAGAGGAGCTCTACGTTGTCGGCTGAGCACAGTGACATGGAGCCTTGTGACATTCCGATCGGCGAGGGCTTCGACACCCGCGACGCGCTACGCAAGGCCTCCGAGCAGGCGGCCGCCCGCGGCTACGAGCGCTTCACGATCGTCGACGCCGACGCGCACCACTACGAGACCGAGTCGTGGGCCGAGATCGTCCAGTACCTCGAGGATCCGATCATCCGCTACGAGGCCCAGGGCGGCGGCTCGATGGCGATCGTCGGGAGCGTCCCGCTGATGCTCGGCGCGATCGGCAACCAGGACGTCTCCGGCCGGATCCTGCGCCAGCCGCTGCGCCGCCTCGAGGCGCGCGAGCTGAAGGGCGCCGACCGCGAGACGCTGATCCTCAAGCGCGCGATGGACGCGATGGGGATCGACTACCAGGTGGTCTTCCCGACTCCGATGCTCAGCCTCGGCCTGCATCCGGTCGTCGAGGTGGAGGTCGCGATCGCCCGCGCCTACGCCCGCTGGATCGGCGAGCGCGTGCTCGCCGGCAACCCGATGCTCCGCACGATGCTCTATCTCCCGTTCGGCGACCCGGCTGCGTGCCTGAAGCTCGTCGAGGAGTTCGGGGACATGGACGGCGTCTCGGGCTTCATGGTCACCGGCACCCGCTACCGCGCGGTGCACCACAACGCCTACGCGCCGCTCTACCGGGCGCTCGAGGAGCGCGGCCTGCCGCTCGGCTTCCACGGCGGCTATCGCTGGCAGGGCGGCGACCGCTCGATGGAGACGCTGAACCGCTTCCTCTCCGTGCACGCGCTCGGCTTCCCGTTCTCGCTGATGATCCACCTGACGAACTGGGTGGTGAACGGGATGCCCGAGCGGTTCCCGAAGCTGCCCGTCGTCTGGATCGAAGGCGGGCTCGCCTGGATCCCGTTCCTGATGCAGCGCCTCGACCACGAGTACGAGATGCGCTCGTCGGAGGCGCCGCTCCTCAAGCGCCTGCCGAGCGAGTACATCCGCGAGATGTACTTCACCTCGCAGCCGCTCGAGCGCCCGCACGACCTCGACCTGCTCGAGCAGACGTTCAAACTGATCGACGCCGAGAACCAGCTGCTCTACGCCTCCGACTACCCGCACTGGGACTTCGACCTGCCGTCCGTGATCTACGACCTGCCGTTCCTCGACGAGCAGGCGAAGCGGAAGATCCTCGGCGGCAACGCCTGCAAGCTCTTCGGCCTCCCGGAGAAGGCGACCGCATAAGCGGGGACGATGCCGAGCTGCAGCGCGCGCTGGCAGACGCAGTCCGCCGCTACGCCACGCGCGTCGAGGAGGGTGGCGTGCTGACGCCGTTCCCCGCGGGCGAGGCGCCGGCTGCCAGCGACGTCTGCCTGCTCGCCGCGCAGATGCTCGACGCGGTCCAGGTCGAGGTCTTCGAGCTCGCGCTCTGGAAGACCTGGGCCCATCGCGAGGGCTCCGACGCGGTTGACGAGGGGCCGGTCGAATGACTCTCGCTACGGTGGATTCATGAAGTTCGGGATCCTGCAGGAGGCGGAGCGCTCGCCCCACGAGCGCTATCCGGAGATGCTCGAGGAGGCCGTTTTCGCCGAGGAGATGGGCTTCGACAGCTACGGCACGTCGGAGCGGCACTTCCTCGTCGAGCGCGGTGTCTCCTCGCCCGAGGTCTTCCTCGGCGCCCTCGCGACGGCCACCTCGACGATCCGCCTGCGGTACCTCTCGGTCGTGCTGCTCGCCTACAACCACCCGGTGCGCGTGGCCGAGCAGCTGGCGACGCTCGATGTGCTCTCGAACGGCCGCGTCGAGGCTTCGACGGCCCGCTCGCAGCATCCCGCGACGATCGAGGGCTTCGGGATCGACCCGCGCGAGACGCGCGCGCAGTGGGCGGAGGCGCTCGAGGTGATCGTCAAGGCGCTCTCGAACGAGACCTTCTCGCACGACGGCCACTACTGGCAGGTGCCCGAGCGGACGCTCTCCCCCCGGCCGATCCAGCTGCCGCATCCGCCGCTCTACGTCTCGGCGACGAGCGCGGACTCCCACGTGATCGCGGGCGAGAAGCAGCTGCCGGTGATCTCGGGCAACAGCCTGATCGGCGGCTGGGACGGTATCGCCGCCTCGATGCAGCTCTACAAGGACACGTTCGCCAAGGGCACGCCGCTCTCGACCCCGCGGCAGTACTTCGGTGCGGCGATGCTCGTCGGGCACTGTGCGCCGACCAAGGAGCAGGCGTACGCGGAGGCGCTGCCGCGCGTGCACCGCTTCCTCGACTCCACGATCGCCCGCCGCACGGCCCTCGCGCCGACCTCGGAGGACTACGCCTACCAGGTGAAGGGCTTCGACGAGATCTCGGAGAACCGCGACAACCTCGACTACCTCGTCGACCGCTCGCCCTACTTCTCCGTCGGCACCCCGGAGTTCTTCATCGAGCGTTTCCGGAAGATGGAGGCCATGGGGATCGACGAGGTGATCATCGAGGTCGAGGGTCTGAGCCACGACCTCCACATGCAGACGATCGAGCTGCTCGGGAAGCACGTGCTGCCCGAGTTCACGCGCTAGCGCCGATGCGGCTCCCGGTCTCGTTCGGCGGCGTCGACTACCTCGACCGGACGCATGCGCTCGCGACCGGCGAGGTGCAGCCCGTCGGCGTCGACCTCAACTTCCAGACGCTCCCGATCTCGGAGCTCTTCCGCCGTATGTCGCGCTACGCCGAGTTCGACGCGGGCGAGTTCTCGCTCTCGACCTATCTGCTGATGCGTTCCCGCGGCGACGACCGCTTCGTCGGGATCCCGGTCTTCCCGGCCCGCGCCTTCCGCCAGCGGCAGATCTACGTCGGCACGGCGAGCGGGATCGAGAAGCCGGAAGACCTCGCCGGGCGCACCGTCGGCCTGCGCGAGTACCAGATCACCGCGTCCCTTTGGGTGCGCGCGTTCCTGCAGCACGATTACGGCGTCAGCCCCGACAAGGTGCGCTGGCGCTACGGCGGGGTCGAGGCGCCGTACTGGGCCGAGCGGTTCGAGCATCCGACGCCGGACGGTGTCGAGCTCGAGCGGATCCCGGCGGATACGTCGCTCGTCGCGATGCTCGAGGCGGGCGAGCTCGACGCGCTCGTTGCGACGCACGCCCCGCAGCGCTTCCGCGAGGGCTCGCCTGCGATCCGGCGCCTGTTCCCGGACTACCGCCCGGTCGAGGAGGACTACTTTCGCCGCACCGGCTTCTTTCCGATCATGCACGTGATCGTGATCCGCCGCGACGTCTACGAGGCGAACCGCTGGCTCGCGACGAGCCTGCTGCGCGCCTTCGAGGAGGCGAAGCTCCACGGCCGCCGGATCACGCATCACATGGACGTCCTCGCCGTCTCGGACCCCTGGTGGGAGCCGGAGCTGGAGAAGGTCGACGCACTCTTCGACAACGATCCGTTCCCGTACGGGTTCGGCGCGAACCGCGCGATCATCGAAGCGATGACGCAGTACTCCTTCGAGCAGGGCCTCGCCGAGCGCAAGCTCGATCCCGAGGAGCTGTTCGCGCCCGAGACCCTCGCGAGCTAGGAGCGGTCGTGCCGCATCCCGACAACTCCGGCTGGATGTCCCTCGTCGCCGGCAAGCCGGTGACGCCGAAGCGGTACACCTCGGTCGAGGAGATCGTCGAGGGACGCAAGAGCGGCAGCCGCGGCAGCATGCCGGGGCCACGCCCCGAGGTCGCGCAGCTGCACGAGGGGATCACGCTGCGCACGCGCGGCGGCCTCGCGCTCACCGCCGAGCTGTACGTCCCGCTCGGCGAGGGGCCGTTCCCGGGCTTCGTCTACATCCACTCGGGCGGCTTCTGCCGCCGGAGCGCCGTCGACGCGCGCTACCCGGCGATGCAGATCGCGGCCGCGGGCCACGTCGTGCTGAACATCGACTACGGCCTCGCGCCGGAGCACCCGTTCCCCTGGGCGGTCGAGGACACGATCTACGCGCTGCGCTGGCTGATGCGCAACGGCGCGCAGTACGGGCACGACGGCGGCCCCCTCGGGGTCGGCGGCGAGTCGGCCGGCGGCAACCTCAGCGCCGCCGCGATCGCCTTTCTCGCCGGCGGGCTCGACGAGGAGATCGACGAGGGCGACCTCGCCGGCGTCGAGGTCGCGTTCTCGGCCGCGATGCTCGCGTACGGGATCTTCGACTTCCCGCTGCTGATGACGGAGCCCGGCTCGAACCTCGGCTCGGTCGAGTGGATGTGGAACGTCGCCTATCTCGGCCCGCACTTCCTCGGCCTGCACCGCAATCCGCTTGCGAGCCCGGTCTTCGCCCCGAACCTCGACCGCTTCCCACCGACCTATCTCACGGTCGGCGACGAGGACTCGCTGCTCGGGCAGTCCCTCTCGATGGCGAAGGCGCTTGCGGCCGCGAACGTGCCGATCGCGCTCTCGGTCGTCGACGGCTGCGACCACGCCTTCTTCAACCTCACGCACCTGCTCCCGACCGCGGGGCCCGAGTTCGAGCGCATGCTCACGTGGCTCAAACGGCAGACGGGCGCGCGCGGGTGAGCATCATCGTCACCGTGCGGATCGCGACGACGCTCGAGGCCGTCGCGCGGGCCGAGGAGCAGCACCCCGGTCTCTACGAGCGCGTGATCGAGCTCGCCTACGCCCACGGGATGATCTCGCACCGCCGGGTCTATCGCGAGGGCGAGATCATGGATATCGACGAGTGGCCGAACGAGGAGGCGCGGATGGCGTTCCGCGCCGAGGCGGGCCCGCTCGTCGAGCAGATCCGCGCGGCGCGCGGCTCGGCCCCCAGCACGGCCGAGACCTGGACGCCGCTCAGCGACGCACACTAGGGCGATGCGGCGGATCGCCTACGCGGGCGTCTCGCACTTCGTCCGGACGCTCGCGCTCGAGTCGGGAGCCGTGCGCCCCGCCGGCTTCGACCTGAACTTCCTCGCGCTGACGGTGCCCGACGCGTTCGGGCGCATGGTGCGCCACGCGGAGTTCGACGCCGCCGAGATGTCGCTCGCGTCGTATCTCGGCTTCGTCGCCCGCGGCGACCGGCGGCTCGTCGGGCTGCCGATCTTCCCCGCGCGCTACTTCCGCCACCGGCAGCTCTACGTCAACGCGTCGGCGTGGATCGACGGGCCGGCCGACCTCGTCGGGCGGCGGATCGGCATCCCGGACTACCACCAGACCGCGGCGATGTGGATCCGAGCGTTCCTCGAGCACGACTACGGCGTCTCGCCCCAGAGTCTCCATTGGGTGCGCGGCGGCCTCGACCGCCCGGGCGGCCACGAGCAGCTCGGCCTGCCGGTCCCGGACGGGATCGACCTCGTCGATGCGCCCGCCGGCGCGACGCTCTCGGGGATGCTCGCGGGGGGCGAGCTCGACGCGCTGATCGCCCCGCGCCCGCCCGCGGGCTACGGCGACGGCGGCCCGGTGCGGCGGCTCTTCGCCGACTACGCCGCGGTCGAGCGCGACTATCTCGCGCGCACGGGGATCTTCCCGATCATGCACCTGGTCGTCCTCGCCCGGCCCGTCTACGAGGAGAATCCAGAGCTCGCCGTCGCGCTGCTCGAGGCGTTCGTCGAGGCGAAGCGGGTGGGGCACGCGCGCCTGCGCGAGGAGGGCTTCGACGCGATCGCGGATCCGTGGTGGTCGGAGCGGCTCGACGAGCTCGACGCCGCGTTCGGCGGCGACCCGTATCCCTACGGCCTCGAGGCGAATCGGCACGTTCTGACCTCGGCGCTCGCGTATGCCTACGAGCAGGGGCTCGTCGAGCGTCCGCTCGCGCTCGAGGAGCTCTTCGCGGCCGAGACGCTCGCGCATGCAGGCGGGTGAGGTTTAGCCTGCAGGCCTAGCCAAATGTCCGACAACCAATGACCGACAATTGGTAGATTGTCATTCGCTCTTGATCGCGGGTCTTGAAACCCATCCGCGTCACGGCGTGAGCAACGGGGCTTACGACGGAGACGACACGGCGATCGACGCCAGTGGCAAGCCCAAGGAGCTCTTTTCCGCACGCTCTCGTGCCTCCCGCATCGGGCTTGCGCTTCAGCCGGGCATCGAGTTCGAGCGCTGGCGGAAGATCGGCGTCCAGGTCGGAACGCTCGCCGACGCGTCCGCGTGGTGGATCGGCGACTGGCTGATCTTCGGGCAGCGGGCGTTCCCCGACCGCTACCGCTCGGCGATCGAGGCGACCGGCTTCAGCTACCAGACCCTTCGCAACTACGCCTGGGTCGCGGGGCAGTTCCCCGTGTACCGCCGGCGCGACAACCTGAGCTTCGGCCATCACGCCGAGGTCGCCTCGCTGGACGAGGAGCATCAGGAGATCTGGCTCGTCCGCGCCGCCTCGCGCGGCTGGTCGCGGAACGTCCTGCGCAACGAGCTGCGCGCCGCGAGCGGCCGTGACCGCGGCGCCGTCGCGATCGCGCTCAAGGTCGACGAACAGCACCACGCCCGCTGGCAGGCCGCCGCGGTCGCGCACAGCACCTCGCTCTTCGAATGGATGACCGAGGTCCTGGATGCGGCGGCAACCGCCGCGATCGAGGCCTCGACCGCCACAGCCTGAGCCTCCTCGTCGGGCGGAGCGCCCCCTCCTTCACACCTGCTCCGCCCGACAAGGAGGCTTGGGGTCACTGTGTCCAGGCCTCGTCGAACGCGGCCATTCGCATCCCGAGATACGGCCGAACATAGTCCAACGCTTCGGTGCGAAGCATGCTCTCGCTCGCCGCGATCCAGACGACGTGTGCGCGGATCTGCTCCCAATTCGCATTGCACCACCGGTCATTGCACGCGAGGAACAGCAATGTGGAGAGCAGTGCGATCCGCTTGTTGGCGTTCGGGAGCGCATGCGCCTTGGCCAGGCGGTAGAGCAGCACGGCCGCCTTCATCTCGAGTGACGGGTACATCTCGACGCCGCCGAAGGACTGCCTCGGAGCTGCCAATGCGGAGGCGAGCTTGCCCTGATCCACCGTCGACCACTCCGGATACGGCTCATCGCTCTGCTGGCTGGCCTCCAGCACCTGTTCGAGGAGAGCTCGGACATGGTCGAGCTCGAGATAGGTGATGTCCACCGTGTCTCCGCCCTCGAACAGGGCTACTCCTTGCTGAGCTGCCGCAGCGCTTCGCCGTACTGATCGAACGCGCGCTCGACCGTCCGCTTGACGGTCTCACGTTCGCGCGAGGTCAGCGCCGCTCCGGCGTCGTCGGGCCCGTTCTCGGCGGAGGACTCCACCTGAGGCTCGGGCTTCGGCATGCGATCGGACGTGCGGCTCATGCGTGCATCGTGCCAACGCGAACCGCCCTCCCGGGTAACCAATTCGCGAACTTTCGTCCTCATCTTTCTTGGGCCCGTCCCTAAAGGACAGGAGAAAACTCGGCTCTACGCGGCCGGCGTGAGCGGCTCGTGGCCGACGATCTCGAGGTCGAAGCCCTCGAGGCCGGTGATCGGGCGGGGCCGATCCGTGAGGAGCGTGATCCGGCGCAGGCCGAGGTCGGCGAGGATCTGCGCGCCGATCCCGTACTCGTCCATCGCCGAGAGCGCGGCGTCGTGCTCATGCACCTCGACGAAGCGCTGGTCGCGGTTGCTGCGGACGAGGTAGACGAGGACGCCGCGTCCCTCCTGCTCGATCCGCGCGAGCGCGAGGTCGAGGTTGTGGCGGCAGTCGCAGAGCATCGAGCTGAAGATGTCGCCGTAGGGGCACTCGGCGTGGACGCGGACGAGCACCGGCTCGTCGCCGACGTCGTCGATCGAGCCCTTGACCATCGCGACGTGGTGCTGGTGGTGGAGCGTCTCTTGGAAGCCGATCACCGAGAACTCGCCGAAGCCGGTCGGGAGCCGCGCCGTCGCGAAGCGCTCCACGAGCTTCTCGTCGTGACGGCGTAGCGCGATCACGTCGCCGACGGTCACGAGCGGCAGGTCGCGTGCCGCCGCGTACCGGGCGAGCTCCGCACCGTGGGCGACGCTGCCGTCGTCGTTCATCACGAGCGACATCGCCGCCGCGGGGATGCAGCCGGCGCTCCGCGCCAGGTCGACCGCGGCCTCGGTGCGGCCCGCGCGGCGGAGCACGCCGCCCGGGCGCGCGCGGAGCGGGAAGACGTAGCCGCCCGAGTGGAAGTCGGCTGCGGTCTGCGAGGGGTCGACGGCGGCGAGGATCGTTCGCGCGCGATCCTCGTTCGAGGCGCCGTGGCGGCTGACGCTCTGGTGCGTGATCGAGATCGTCGGCTGCCAGCGCTCGTCGTCGTCGACGAGCGCCTGGAGCCCCAGCTCGGCCCAGCGCTCGTCGGTGAGGCAGAGGCGGATCAGGCCGTGCGCCTGCGAGCCCAGCAGCCCGATCGCAACCGGCGTGACGAACTGCGCGGCGATCGTGAGGTTCCCCTCGGCGTCGTCGGCGTGCGACTCGGCGAGGACGACGAGCTCGCCGCGTGCGAAGGCGTCCGCGGCGGCGCGGGCTGCGTCGGCGCTCGCTTCCGCGGTCAACGCTCGGCCGGGATCACCGGCACGAGGAGCGACGACGGGCGCAGGCCGTCGTGGTGCACCGTGTGGCGCACGGTCTGCGACGAGCAGACATGCCACGGGTAGTGCACCTGCGAGACGCCGGGGGCCGGACGGGGATTTCCGCGGTAGTCGAGGCTCATGATCCGGAGACGCAGACGATGCCCCTTGCGGAAGACGTTGGCGGTGGGGGAGAGCGCGATGCGGTACTCGATCGGCTCGCCCACCGGCACCGGATCCGTCGAGGTGTGCGGATGGTACGGCTCGGAGGGGGTCGAGCGCTCCTCGTCGACCGCGCGATGCGAGGCCTTGAGGTAGCCGCGGGTCAGCTCGCGCGGGGTGCCGGAGGGATCGACGTCCTCGATGGCGACGATCCAGTTCGTGTCCGGCTGGTCGATCGTCGCGTGCAGCGTCAGGGAGAGCGGGCCGATGACCTCCATGTCCTCCGAGAAGCGGTCGGTGGCGTAGGTGAGGCTTGCGACCTCGGTGGTCTGGCTCAGCGGCTGCTGCACGAACGTGTCGCTCGTCCCCGTGACGTGTTCGCGTGTCTCGGAGAGACCGCCCCAGGCGCGGAGGTAGAACGTGCGCCAGTCGGTGCGGGCGAGCGGCCACTCCTGCTCGTCCCGCCAGCGGTTCGCGCCCATCACGAACAGCCGCACCGGCGGGTCGTCCATCACGCCCGTGTCGACGCCCTTGAGCCAGTGGTCGTACCAGCGCACGACCTCCTCGTCGTAGGTGCGCGCGAGCGGGCGCTCCTCGTCAATCGGGCGGTCGATCTCGAGCTTGCCGGGCGCGTCGATGCCGTTGAAGCACTCGAACGTGCCGAGGAGGTGCATGTGCGCATAGGCCCACCAGCCCGAGCGGACGTAGAAGGGGACGCGGATCTTGTCGAGGTGCTTGTTCGCCGAGCGCTCCCAGTAGAACGGCCCGTCGTTCGGGTGCACGAGCACATCGAAGAAGGACGGGTTCGTCACCGGGTTGTCGACGATGTTCCAGAGCGTCGTGTACATCTGCAGGTCGGGGTCGGCCTTGATCTCCTCGATCCGGGCGGCGAGCCCTTCGGGGCCGAGCTCCTCGCCCGTCACCGAGACGCGGTTGCCGAGGCACGAGAGGGTGTAGAGCTCGTAGAAGAAGGTCTGGATGATCCCGCCGTGGTGGGTCGCCTCGCGGTAGAAGTCCGCCACGCCGTTCCACGGCATGATTGCCTTGAGGTGCGGCGGTTGCTCGATCGCGACCTGGAGCTGGATCGTGCCGAAGTAGGAGATGCCGACCATGCCGACGTTGCCGTCGCACCACGGCTGCTCGGCGAGCCACTCGATCAGGTCGTAGCCGTCCTCGCCCTCTTGCTTCGACATCCAGCCGCGGTACTCGCCCTCGGACTTGTTGACGCCGCGGACGTCCGCGATCACATGGATGTAGCCGTGCGAGGTGAGGAAGCCCGGATCGCCGGCCTCGACGCCGCCGTCCCAGAGCGGGCTGCCGGGCGGCTGGGCGATCCGCTGCAGCGCCTGCTTGCCCTTGCCGTACGGCGAGAGGGCGAGCAGCACCGGGTAGGTGCCGTCGGCGTCCGGACGGTAGATGTCGGCCGCGAGGCGGACGCCGTCGCGCATCGGAACCATGACGTCCTGCTCGACCCGCATCCCCGGGCCGCCTAGAGGATCTCGCAGATCGCTTCGATCTCGACGGCCATGTTCCACGGCATGCTCGCCATGCCGCAGGCCGAGCGCGCGTGCAGGCCGCGCTCCTCGCCGAAGAGGTCGACGATCGTCTCGGAGAAGCCGTTGACGACCGCAGCGTGCTCGTAGAAGGACGGATCGCTCGAGACCATGCCGAGCGCCTTGACCCAGCGGATCCGGTCGAGGTCGAAGCCCTCCTCGAGGAGCACCCGCACCATGTTCAGGGCGGTGAGCTGCGCCGCGGCGCGCCCCTCCTCGAGCGTCAGGTCGGAGCCGACCTTGCCGGCGTAGATCAGCTCGGTGCCGCGGAACGGCCCGTTGCCCGAGAGATAGAGCAGACTGCCGGTCTGCGCGACGCGCTTCATCCGTGACCGCGGCGCCGGGAGCGGCGGCGGAAGCTCGAGCCCGAGCTCCTGGAGGCGTGTCTCGACCGACGACATCGAGCGCAGTATACGGCCGTGGACGCGAACGTCTGACATTGGTGTGTCGAGCGCGACCGGCGACTCTGCGTGTGCGCCGCCGATGGAGGGTTTACTGTTGCCGCGAGTGAACGATCACGTGCCTGCCGCGACTGTCGTCCCCCCGGAGCTCGTCGAGCTCGCGGTGCCGAAGGTGCGCCGCCCGAAGGCATACGAGGAGATCGCGGCTCGCCTGATCGAGCAGATCGTCAAGGGACAGCGCAGCCACGGCGAGCGGCTCCCGAGCGAGACGGTGCTCGCGGACGAGTTCGGCGTCAGCCGCGCGACCATCCGCGAGGCGCTCCGGGCGCTGGCGGCCCGGGACCTGATCCGCACCGCCAAGGGCATGGGCGGTGGCAGCTACGTCCAGGTGCCGAGCATCGACCACATCGCCGACTCGCTCAGCACGAGCCTGAACATGATGAGCTCGGCGAAGACGCTCACCGTCGAGGAGCTCCTCGAAGCCCGCGACCTGCTCGAGGTGCCCGCTGCGCGCCTCGCCGCGATCCGCCGCTCCGAGACCGACGTCGAGCGGCTCCAGCACTCGCTCGAGGACGCGCGCATCGACGTCGACGCCGAGGCCGAGGTGATCCGCAACACCGACTTCCACGGGATCGTGATCGAGGCCTGCGGCAACCAGCTGCTCTCGATCGCCGCCCAGCCGGTCTTCATGGTCCTCCGCAACGGCTTCATGCGCACCGGGATCGACAGCTCGTTCTTCGACAACATCCGCGAGCACCACCACGAGATCGCGCTCGCGATCGAGCGTGGCGACGCCGTCGCGTCCGGGACGCTGATGCAGGAGCATCTTGACTTCCTGCGGCCGACGTACGAGACGCTGCCGACGAAGGCCGCCGGCCTCACCCGCCGCCGTTCCGCGTAGAGCCTCGAATGTCATACGTTCGCGCCCGGCTGCGTTAGGCTGCGGAGCGTGACGCCCCCGAAGGACAACGCAGCGTGGCTCTCCGGTCTCGCAGGCAAGGACGTCGCCGTCCCGCGCCGCGAGAAGCTCAGCGATCTCGCGGACTCGCGCCCCTTCTGGGACTCGATCGCCGACCTCTCGGATCTCCCCGAGGGCATCGAGGTGCACGAGGGCGTCGAGCTCTGGGATCGCGGCGAGCGGATGCTCACCGCCGAGGTCTATGTCCCCGACGGCCCTGGCCCGTATCCGCTCCTCGTCCACCACCACGGCGGCGGCTACTGCGTCTCGAGCGCCCGCAACGAGCGCAAGCTGGGGATGCGGCTGGCGGCCCGCGGGTTCAGCGTCGCGAACGTCGACTACGGTCTCGCGCCGGAGCATCCGTTCCCGTGGGCGGTGGAGGACAGCCTCTACACCGCCCGCTGGTTCGTGCAGAACGCGGCCGCCTACAGGGGCGACGCCTCGACGCTCGTGCTCGAAGGCGGCTCCGCCGGCGCCGGCCTCGCGGCCGCGACGATCCTCGCGGCGAACGGCCTCGCCGACGAGCTCGACCAGGGCGACCTCGCCGGCGTCGAGCTGCCGATCAAGGCGGCCATCCTCTTCTACGGCATGTTCAGCTTTCCCAAGATCCTGCTCGAGCCCGGCTCGAACGTCGGCTCCGCCGAGCTTTGGAATCGCGCCTATCTCGGGCCGCACTTCACGACGAAGCTGCGCAACCCGCTCGTGAGCGCCGTCTACGCGCCGAACCTCGACCGCTTCCCGCCCGTCTACCTCTCCTGTGGCCACGAGGACGCGTTCCTCGGGCACACGCTCGAGCTGACGCAGGCGCTCGCCACCGCCGGTGCCCGGGCGACGACCTCGATCGTCGAGGGGCTCGACCACGGCTACGCCAAGACCTTCGCCAACGAGGCGGGGCAGCGCGAGGTCGATCGCGCCTTCGCCTGGCTCGCCGACACGATTCCGTCTGCTCAGCCCGCCTGAGCCGAACCCGAGGAGCTTCGATGCCCCACCTGCCTCTGCGCTACGCCGGTGTCTCGTACTACGACAAGACCCGCGCGCTCGAGCGCACCGAGGTCTCGCCGGAGGGCGTCGACCTCGAGTACGTCCGCTACGACCACGTCGGCGAGCTCTTCCGCGTGATCGCGCAGGACCCGAAGGCGTTCGACGCCTCGGAGATGTCGCTCTCGACGCTGACGCTGATGACGAGCCGCGGCGACGACCGCCTCGTCGGCATCCCCGTCTTCCCGTCGAAGGCGTTCCGTCACAGCCAGGTCTTCGTCAACGCGCAGAGCGGGATCGAGAAGCCCGAGGATCTGATCGGGAAGAAGGTCGCCGTCCCCGAGTTCCAGATGACGGCCGCGGTCTGGATCCGCGCCTTCCTCGAGCACGACTACGGCGTCAAGGCGAGCGACGTTCAGTGGTTCACCGGCGGCCTCTACACGACCGACTACAAGGAACGCCTCCACCACGAGTCGCCTCCGGGCGTCTCGATCGAGGTGATCCCGTCCGACAAGACCCTCGACGGCATGCTCGCCTCGGGCGAGCTCGACGCGCTCACGACGGCGCACCAGCCGCGCTCGTTCACGTCCGGCTCGGGCGCCGTGCGCCGGCTGTTCCCGGACTACCGCTCGGTCGAGGAGGACTACTTCGTCCGCACAGGGATCTTCCCGATCATGCACTGCATCACCGTCCAGCGCGAGATCTACGAGGCGAACCCCGGGATCGCGCTCGCGCTCCTGAACGCCTTCGAGGAGGCGAAGCGCCTCGGCCGCGCCCGGCTGCGCGACCTCGACACGCTCGCCGTCATGCACCCGTGGATCTCGGCCGAGCTCGACGAGCTCAAGACCTCGTTCGCAGCCTACGGCGGCGACCCGTTCGCCTACGGCGTCGGCCCGAACCGCCACGTGCTCGAGACCCTCGTCAAGCTCTCCTACGAGCAGGGCCTCGCCAAGCGGCTCGTCGACGTCGAGGAGCTCTTCGCGCCCGAGACGCTCGACTGGGCGCCGGCGCCGGTCACGGACGAAGCACCGGCGTAGCCGCCGTCCCTTGCGGCCACGCTCTTGGGGACAGTCGCCGGTCTAGGGACTGGCCTGGATTCATCGGGCCTGTCCCGACTGAAGCCGTCGTCGCTCGCTGCGCTTAGGCCGGGCCAGTCCCGATAAGGCTGGGACAGTCCCTACGAGTAATCGCCCTTCGAGGGCGATTACTCGTGACCCACCTGCGCGTCGACCATGTCGTCGCGCAGGATGCCCATCGAGGCGAAGACCTGGCGGATCTCGCCGGCGTAGCGGCCGAACTCCGGGGTCTCGCGGATGGAGAGGTGCCGCGGGCGCGGCAGGTCGATCTTGAGCTCCTTCGCCACGGTGCCCGGGCGGCCGGAGAAGACGATCACGCGGTCGGCGAGGAAGACGGCCTCCGCGATGGAGTGCGTCACGAACATCACCGTGTGGCGCTCCTGCAGCCAGATGCTCTGCAGGTCGAGGTTGAGCTGGTCGCGCGTCAGGGCGTCGAGCGCGCCGAAGGGCTCGTCCATCAGCAGGAGCGGCGGGTCGTGCAGGAGCGCGCGGCAGATCGAGACGCGCTGGCGCATGCCGCCCGAGAGCTCGTAGGGGTAGCGGTTCTCGAAGCCGCCGAGGCCGACGAGCTCGAGCAGATCGAGGGCGCGCTGCTTGTACGCCTTCTTGTCGACGCCGCGGCGCATCTCGACTTGCAGGAGGATGTTGCCGAGCACCTTGCGCCAGTCGAGGAGCACCGGCTCCTGGAAGACGATGCCGACGTCGGTGAACGGCTTCTCGATCAGCGTGTCCCCGATCGAGATCGCGCCCGAGGTGTACGGGATCAGGCCGGCGACCATCAGCATCAGCGTCGACTTGCCGCAGCCCGACGGGCCGACGACCGCGACGAACTCGCCGGGCTCCATCTCGACCGAGCAGTCCTGCAGCGCGACGATCGGCTCCGCGCGGGTCTCGTAGACCTTGGAGACGTCCTTGATCGAGACGCCGACGCGCGTGTCGTGGGTGCCGGGTGCAGCTGAGGTGTCGGTGGAGGCCATGGCAGTCCTAACGTCTGACAATGGGATGAGGCAGAAGAATATCCGGAGCGAAGGGGTGCTGCATCACCGGTTGCGCACGAAGCCCGTCAACGCGCGCTCGAAGGCCACCGGCTGCTCGCGATAGACGTAGTGGCCCGCCCCGGGGATCACGTGCAGCGCCGCCTCGGGGGTGAGCGCGGCGATGCGGTCGTAGAGCGCGTGGGCGAGCGGGAGCGGGGCCGAGACGTCTTCGCGCGCCCAGACGACGAGCGTCGGCACGGGCAGGCCGTGGGAGTCGATCTCGGCGAGCGTCGCAGCACGTGCGTTCTCGAGCGAGGGGTTCCAAACCGTGTCGCGGAGCTCGGTGCCGCGAGCGCGCGTGCGCGCGTTCTCGTCGAGGAGCGCCATTGCGAGCAGCCGGTCGACGAAGTCGTCGGTGACGTTCGCGCGGTCGTAGGCCTGGGCGTCCGGCTCCATCCGCACGGTCTCGCGCGTCGGCGGACCGGGCGGGGTGCGCTTGACGATGTCGGTGTAGAAGGTCGAGCGTGGGAACTGCGGGTCGCTCGGGGCGAGCGTGTTCGTGTCGACGACCGTGAGGGTGCGCACGAGGTCGGGGCGGTCGAGCGCGATGCGCGCGGCGAGCAGGGCGCCCATCGAGTGCCCCACGAGGTGGGCCGGCCCGAGCTCCAGCTGGTCGAGCACCGCGAGGGCGTGGCGCTCGAGCGCCTCGAAGGTGAAGCCGCTCTCGTCGACAGCGCCTGCCGTGTGTCCCTGGCCGAGCTTGTCGAAGGCGACGACGCGGAACTCCCGCTCCAGCACGGGCAGGTTGAGGCTCCAGCAGTCGAGCGAGTAGAGCGAGGCGAACCAGCCGCCGTGGATCAGGACGAGCGGCTCGCCGTCGCCGGCGTCGTAGATCCGCGTGCGGATCCCGTCGGCCTCGACGAAGCGGACGTGCCCCGCGTCCAGGCCGTCGTCGCGCACTACCGGGTGGCGAGCTCGGCGAGCAGGCGGGCCTGCTCGTTCGCGACGATCATCAGGCCCTCGTCGACGCCCATGCCCGGTTTCGCGAGCTGGACGTCGGCCTGCGTCGCGACGGCGACGTGCACGGCAACGCGCGCGGACTGCTCGGTCTCGGCGCAGCTGCCACCGAGGTAGGTGCCCATCCCGACCGCGCGGCACTCCTTCACGGCCAGGATCGAGTTCGCGACCGAGCCGAGGTCGGGCATCTTGATCTGCACCATGTCGCAGGCCTCCGCCTCGGCGAAGGCGAGGATGTCCTCGAGCGTGTTGCACCACTCGTCGGCGAGGAGGGTGAGCGGGACGCCGTCGCGGGCGAGCGTCTCGCGAATCGCGCGCAGCCGCTCGATCTGCCCGGCGCGCGAGTCGGCGATGACCGGCGTCTCGAGGCGGACGTCGTACGGGGCGGCGGCCTCGACCAGGCGACTCAGATAGGCGGCGATCGCCTCGGTGTCGTCGTCGAACGCTGCGCCGGCGACGCCGTAGAGATCGAAGTGCAGCGTCGGGCGGTAGGACGGGTCGTGATTCAGCTGCGGAATGCGGGCTGCGACCCAGCGGACGTACTCGAGCAGTGTCTCGCCGGCGGGACCGAACTTCTCCTGCGTGTTGATCAGCCCGTGCGGCAGCGCGTCGACGGACTTGAGGATCATCTTGTCCGCGTTGTCGTGCCGGCGGTCGCCGCTCTGGGCCATGATCGGCACCGGACGTGCGACGAGCTCGAGGTCGAAGTCGCGGCAGATCGCCTCGGCCATCGTGCAGCCGGTCGCGCGCGCAGAGGCGCCGAGAAGCGCCTGGCTGAGGCCGTAGGCCAACGAGCGATGCGTCAGCCCGAGGCGGGTGAGGATCTCTGCAGCGTCACGGTCGGCCGCCCGAAAGTCGCGCACGTCGAGCCCTGCGAGCGCGGCGGCGAGCTCGCCGCGGACCGCGCCGACGGTCTCGGCGATCGGTAGCAGCGGGTCGCGGCCGGCAACGCCGGGGTACTGCACCGAGATCGCGTCGCCCCAGAGGAGCGACCCGTCCTCGAGCCGGAGGCCGATCGCGACACCCGTTCCCGGGATGCGAACGGCGCCGAAGCCGGCGGTGACCGGCGTGCCGAGGATTGCCTCGCCGTCGGCGCGGGTGCCGCCGGCGCGGATCGCGGCCTGGTCGTCGTAGAAGTAGCCGCCCCGGATCTCTGCGGCGAGGACGGCTGCGACCTTCATCGCTAGATCTCGACCTCGATGCCGACATTCTCCTGCTCGGCGCGGTGGAACACGTACTCGGCCGCTGCGAGATCCTGCACGGCGATCCCGAGCGACTTGAAGATCGTGAGCTCGCGGTCGGAGGTGCGTCCCTGCGCCTGCCCGTTGAGGATCTCGCCGAGCTCGGCGCGGATGTGGTCGGGGCCGATCAGGCCCTCCTCGGCGGGGAAGAGATAGTCGCCGGCCTCGTTCAGGGTCGACTCGCGCCGGTCGACGAAGAGCGACCCGGCGGCCATCGTCTCGGACGACAGCTCGCGGGTGAACGGCTTGGCCGAGCCGACCGCGTTCACGTGCGCGCCCTCCTTCAGCCAGCTGCGCTCGAGGATCGGCTCCTTGGCGGCAGTGACCGTGACGACGACGTCGGCGCCCTCGACGGCCTCCTGCGCGCTCCCGGCCTCGACGACGCCGTCGAGCTTGCCGGCCTGGCCGGGCGTGCGGCTCCAGGCCTGCACGCGCTCGATCGGCAGCACGGCCCGCATCGCCTCGAGGTGGTAGCGGGCCTGGGTGCCCGAGCCGAGAATCGCGAGCACGGTCGAATCGGGCCGAGCCAGCAGCCGCGTTGCGAGGCCCGAGACGGCAGCGGTGCGGATGCCCGTGATCGCCGCGGCGTTGAAGATGCCGCGCGTGACGCAGGTCTCGCCGTCGAAGAGGGCGACGAAGCCCTGGTGCGACTCGAGGCCGAGCTTGGCGTTCCCGGGTGAGACGCAAGCGGTCTTGAGCGCATAGGCGGCCGGGGAGGGGCGGTACGCGGGCATCAGCGTCATCGCGGTGTCGGTGCCCTCGGGGCGGACGAAGACGCGGAGCGGGTTGAACAGCTCGCCGCGGGTGAGCGCAGCCAGGATCTCGGCCATCGGCTCGATGCAGTCCGCGACCGGCATCAGGTGCTCGACCTCGGCGCGGTTCAGGATCCGGACGCTCATCCGGCGACCGTTGCGGCGCCGAAGACGCCGTCGTGCTCGAGCGCACGCACCTGTTCGGGCGAGTAGCCGCAGATGCGTTCGAGCACCTCGCTCGTGTGTTCCCCACGCGCGGGGCCCGGCTCGAGCGGCAGCGCCTCGGTGCCGACGCGCAACGGACTCGCGACCTGGCGCACCGTGCCGAGGCGGGGATGCTCGATCTCGACGACGCTCTCGCGGGCGATCGCCTGCGGATCCTCGAAGGCCTGCATCACGTCGTTGACCGGACCACACGGGATCCCGCTCGCCGTCAGCTCCGCGAGCCACGCCTCGGTCGAGCGGCGGGCGAACTCGGCGTCGAGGATCTCGAGCAGCTCGTCGCGGTTCGTGTCGCGCCGCGAGAACGAGAGGAAGCGCTCGTCGCCCGCGAGGTCGGGGCGGCCGAGGGCGGCGCAGAGGAGATCCCAGAACTTCGGCTTCGGACAGGCGACGACGATCCACCCGTCCGCGGTCTGGAAGCTCTGGAACGGGACGATCGACGGATGGGCCGAGTTCGCGCGGCGCGGATGGACGAAGCCCTTGGTGGCCGCCCAGGTGCCGACGTAGACGAGCTCGGCGAGCGCGGTCTCGAACAGGGAGATGTCGCAGTCGCAGCCGACGCCGTCGCGCTGCGCGCGCCAGAGGCCGGCGAGGATCGCGATGCTCGCGACGTAGCCGGCCGAGAGGTCGACGATCGAGAGCCCGCTCTTCGTCGGGGGGTCGTCGGGGCCGCCGGTGAGGCTCATCCAGCCCGCGAGGCCCTGCATCACGTAGTCGTAGCCACCCTCGGAGGCACGCGGGCCCGTCATCCCGTAGCCCGAGAGCGAGCAGCAGACGATGCGTGGGTTGACCGGCGCGAGCTGCTCGTAGGTGAGGCCGAGCTTCTGCGGCTGGTCACCGCGCAGGTTCGAGAAGACGACGTCGCTCTCGGCGACGAGGTCGTGCAGCACCTGGTGGCCGCTCGCGTGGCGGAGGTCGAGCGAGATGCTCTTCTTGTTGCGGTTGAACGTCTCGAAGAAGAGCGAGTCCTCGCCCTCCTGGAACGGCGGCACGTAGCGGCCGACGTCGCCCTTGCTGGTCGGATCCTCGACCTTGATCACCTCGGCACCGAGGTCGGCGAGCTGGAGCGTGGCCCACGGGCCCGCCCCGAACTGCTCGACCGCGATGACACGGATGCCCTCGAGCGGGAGCGTCATCTCGACCACCGGTGTGCGGCTGAACATTGACCCATACGGATGTCTGACATATAACACGATCCCGTGGCGGACGACCTCCAGTCGGTGCGGTCGCTGCTGTTCGCGCCGGCAGACGACCCTCACAAGCTTGCGCGCGCCCTCGACTCGGGTGCTGACGCCGTCGTTGCCGATCTCGAGGATGCCGTCGTCGAGAGCCGCAAGGCCGACGCGCGCGCCTCCGTCCGCGAGGCATTCGCCGCTTCGCGCGGTGAGAGTCTGCGGCTCGTCCGCGTGAACGGCGTCGGCTCGGCACATTTCGCCGACGACCTCGACCTCGTCCGCGAGCTCGCGCTCGACGGCCTCGTCCTTCCGAAGGCGACGCCCGAGGGTGCCGACGAGCTCGCGTCGACAGGTTTCCCCGTGCTCGCGATCGCCGAGACGGCCGACGGCCTCCGCCGCGCCTACGACACGGCCTGCCGGCCGAACGTCGTCGCGCTCCTCCTCGGCGCGGTCGACCTGGGCGCCGAGCTCGGGCTCGAGCCGCGCGCCGACGGCGCCGAGATCCTTCACGCCCGCTCGACCCTCGTCGTCGACTCGGCTGCGGCGGGCATCCGGCCGCCCCTCGACTGTGTCCACCTCGACATTCGCGACGCCGACGGGCTGCGCGTCGAAGCCGAGTACGCGCGTGCTCTCGGCCTGCGCGGCAAGGCGTGTATCCATCCGGCGCAGGTGCCGGTCGTCAACGGCGCGTTCGCGCCCAACCCCGAACAGCTCGCATGGGCACGAGAGGTCGTCGCCGCCGCGCGC
>CAIYXH010000076.1 GCA_903930195.1 uncultured Actinomycetes bacterium
AGCCGAAGAGCTCGCCGACGACGCGCATCCCGTCCATCAGCGGGCCCTCGATCACGTCGAGCGGCCGCGCGCTCATCGCCCGCGCCTCCTCCGTGTCGGCCTCGATGTAGTCGACGATCCCGTGGACGAGCGCGTGCGCGAGGCGCTTCCGCACCGGCGCGTCGCGCCAGGCGAGGTCGACGACACGCTTCGTGCCTTCGCCGCGCACGTCCTCGGCGAGCTCGACAAGCCGCTCCGTCGCGTCGGGGCGGCGGGCGAAGAGCACGTCCTCGACGCGCTCGAGCAGCTCCGTGGGGATGTCCTCGTAGACCGCAAGCTGGCCGGCGTTGACGATGCCCATGTCGAGCCCGGCCTTGATCGCGTGGAACAGGAAGGCCGCGTGCATCGCCTCGCGGACGACGTCGTTGCCGCGGAACGAGAACGAGAGGTTCGAGATGCCGCCGCTCGTGCGCACGCCCGGGCAGCGCTCCTTGATCGGGCCGAGCGCGGCCAGGAAGTTGAGGCCGTAGGGATCGTGCTCCTCGATGCCGGTGGCGACGGCGAGGACGTTCGGGTCGAAGATGATGTCGTCGGGCGCGAAGCCCGCCTCGCGCAGCAGCAGGTCATAGGCGCGGCCGCAGATCGCAACGCGGCGCTCGACGTCGGTCGCCTGTCCCTCCTCGTCGAAGGCCATCACGACCGCCGAGGCGCCGTAGTCGGCGATCCGGCGCGCCTGCTCGAGGAACTGCTCCTCGCCCTCCTTGAGGCTGATCGAGTTGACGATGCCCTTGCCCTGGATCGACTGCAGGCCGGCCTCGATGATCGTCCACTTCGAGCTGTCGACCATGATCGGCAGCCGCGCCACCTCGGGCTCGGTCGCGATCACGTTCAGGAACGTCCGCATCGCCCGCTCGCCGTCGAGCAGGTCCGCATCCATGTTGACGTCGATCGCGTTCGCGCCGCCGCGCACCTGCTCGACGGCGACCGCGACCGCACCGACGTAGACGTCGGCCTCGACCAGGCGGCGGAAGCGTGCCGAGCCGGTGACGTTCGTCCGCTCGCCGATCAGCACGAAGCCCGTGTCCGGGCCGATCTCGAACGGCTCGAGTCCGCTCCAGCGTGTCATGCGGGGAACGCCCTCGGCGGCAGGCCTGCGACCGCGGCGGCGATCGCAGCGGTGTGCTCGGGCGTCGACCCGCAGCAGCTGCCGGCGATGTTGAGGAACCCGGCCTCGGCGAACTCCTGCAGCAGACCGCTCGTGACCTCGGGCGTCTCGTCGTAGCCGCCGAAGGCGTTCGGCAGGCCGGCGTTCGGGTGGCAGGAGACAAGACAGGTCGCGAGCCGCGAGAGCTCGGCGACGTAGGGCCGCATCTCGCGCGCGCCGAGGGCGCAGTTGATCCCGACGATCAGCGGCTTCGCGTGCTCGATCGAGACCCAGAAGGCCTCGAGTGTCTGCCCGGAGAGCGTGCGGCCCGAGAGGTCGACGATCGTGACCGAGATCCAGAGCGGCACCTGCGGCGCAACCTCGCGTGCCGCGACGATCGCCGCCTTCGCGTTGAGCGTGTCGAAGATCGTCTCGAGCATGAACAGGTCGACGCCGCCCTCGACGAGCGCCAGCATCTGCTCCGCGTACGCCTCCTTGACCTCGTCGAACGTCTTCGCGCGGAACGACGGGTCATCGACCTTCGGGCTCAGCGAGAGCGCCACGTTGAGCGGGCCGATCGAGCCGGCGACGAACCGCTCGGGCCCGGCAGCCTCGCGCGCGATCCGCGCGCCCTCGACGTTCATCTCGCGCACCGCAGCCTCGAGGCCGTAGTCGGCCTGCGCGATCGAGGTCGCGGTAAAGGTGTTCGTGGTGGTGATGACCGCACCGGCGTCGAGATAGCGGTCGTGGATCGAGCGCACGAGGTCGGGCCGCGTGATGTTGAGGAGGTCGGGATTGCCTTCGAGATCGTGGTCGTGGTCCGCGAAGCGCTCACCGCGGTAGTCGGCGGCCGTCAGCCCGGCGGTGTGGTCATCGTCCCCCAGGCACCGTCGAGCACGAGGATGCGCTCGCGCGCGATCCGGGTCAACTCCTCTGCGATGTTGCGACCTGCCATCCCTCGTCCTCCTTGCCCGAAGAGATGCGCCGCGGCACGCCGAAGGACGCCCGCGAGCGGCTCTTTAGGCGTTTGTTGACCCGGTCGCCAAGCTGCCGTTCAAAGCTTTCCGGGGCGTACAGCGTAGCGTTCGCGTCGAACCTCGCACTAGGCTGCCCCGGATGGACGCCCCTGCGAGCTCGCCGGCACTCACGCCTCCCCCCGGCAACGCGCGCTTCCCGCTGGTGGACGGCCTTCGGGCGGTGGCTGCGCTCTCGGTCGTTGCCTACCACGTCGGAACGGCCACATCGCTCGCAGCCGAACCGACCGTGCTCGGACACATCGTCAACCGGCTCGACGTCGGCGTCGCGCTCTTCTTCGTCATCTCGGGCTTTCTCCTGTACCGGCCGTTCGTGACGGCACGGACGCTCGGATCGCCCCGGCCGTCGGTCCGCGCCTATGCGCGCCGGAGGCTGCTGCGTATCGTCCCCGGGTACTGGGTGGCGCTCACCGTGCTCCTGGTTTGGCCTGGCCTCCCCGACGTCAGTTGGACGAACTGGCCGCTCTACTACGGCTTCGCCCAGATCTACTCGGCGCCTCATATCTTCAGCGGGCTTTCGGTGGCGTGGAGTCTCTGTACCGAGATGTCGTTCTATCTGGTGCTCCCGCTCTACGCCGCCTGCCTGACGCGCGTCGCGCGACGCCGCCCGGCCGCGATCGAGCTCACCGTTCTCGGCGCGCTCGCCGTCGCGAGCATCGCCGCGAACCACCTCTTCGTGCAGGACGGCCGCTACAACCTCTCGAAGACGCTGCTCGGAACGTTCGACTGGTTCAGCATCGGCATGGCGCTGGCGCTGATCACGGCGACGCCGGACGCAGGCTCCCGGCGCGCCGTAGCCTGGCTCGCCCGTCATGGCTGGGTTACCTGGGCGTCCGGCGTCTGTCTGTTCGGGTTCCTCGCCACGAACCGGGCGGGGGGTGCCGAGCACGTGCTCTACGGCCTGATCGCGGGCGCGTTCGTGCTCCCGGCCGTCGGCGCGCACGAGCACGTCCCGCGCCGCCTGCGCTCACTCCTCGGGAACCCGATCGCAGCCTGGCTGGGGCTCGTGTCATACGGCATCTACCTCTGGCACGATCCGATCGCCTCGCGGATCGCGCGGACGCTCGACGCGGGCACGACGGCGGGGCGCGCCGCGGAGCTCGTCCCGATCGCGGCGGCTGCAATCGCGCTCGGCGCCGCGAGCTACTACGTGGTCGAGCTTCCGTTCCTGCGCCGGAAGGAAGGGACGCGAAGGCCGCGTTAGCGGCCGGCGACGGCGAGCTGGTTCTCGGCGTGGCGGATGCGCTGCTCGACCTGCCAGCGATCCGCCGACGACTCGCCCCGCTCGATCGCGGCCAGCTCGGCCTGTGCGGCCTCGAGCTGCTCGCGGGCGCGGGCATCGTCGACCTCGGACGCCGCCACGGCGTCGTCGACGAGCGCGATCGCGCGGTCGCGGAGCACCTGGAAGAAGCCGGGGCCGGTGGCAAACTCGAGCACGTCGCCGCCACCGCCCGGATGGATCCGGGTGGAGCCTGCCTTGAGCGTCGCGATCAGCGGCGCGTGGCGGGCGAGGACGCCGATCTCCCCGATCTGGCCGGGGACGATCACCATCTCCGCCTCGCCCTCGAACGCCGCCCCGTCCGGGGTGACGAGCGAGAGCGCGAACGTCTTGCCGGTTCCGGGCACTTACGCCGCCGCGAGCTGCTTGCCGCGCTCGACGGCCGCCTCGATCGTCCCGACCATGTAGAACGCCTGCTCGGGCAGGTCGTCGTGCAGGCCGGCGATGATCTCGGAGAAGCCGCGGATCGTGTCCTCGAGCTTGACGTACTCGCCCGGCGTGCCGGTGAAGACCTCGGCGACGTGGAAGGGCTGCGAGAGGAACCGCTGCACCTTGCGCGCGCGGGAGACGGTGAGACGGTCTTCGTCCGACAGCTCCTCGATACCGAGGATGGCGATGATGTCCTGGAGGTCCTTGTAGCGCTGGAGGATCTCCTGCACCTGCGTCGCGGTGTCGTAGTGCTCGTCCGAGACGATGCCGCGGCCGAGAGCGCGCGACGTCGAGTCGAGCGGGTCGACGGCGGGGTAGATCCCCTGCTCGACGAGCGCGCGGCTGAGGACGGTGGTCGAGTCGAGATGGGCGAAGGTGCTCGCCGGGGCCGGGTCGGTGAGGTCGTCGGCCGGCACGTAGATCGC
>CAIYXH010000077.1 GCA_903930195.1 uncultured Actinomycetes bacterium
GCCGAAGCGCCGCGGGCAGATCAAGGGAACCCGGCAGGGCTGGAAGAAGGCCGTCGTCTCGCTCAAGCCCGGCCACACCATCGAGGTCTTCACGGGGGTGACCGACTGATGCCGGTACGCAGGTTCAAGCCGACCAGCCCGGGCCGTCGCTTCATGACGGTCTCCGACTTCGCCGAGGTGACGAAGTCGAAGCCCGAGAAGGCGCTGACCGAGAAGCTGACCAAGAAGGGCGGTCGGAACAACAACGGCCGCATCACCACGCGCCATCAGGGCGGCGGTCACACGCGCCGCTACCGCGTGATCGACTTCAAGCGCACGAAGGACGGCGTGCCCGCCAAGGTCGCCGCGATCGAGTACGACCCGAACCGCTCGGCGCGCATCGCGCTGCTGCACTACGCAGACGGCTTCAAGTCGTACATCGTCGCGCCCGCCGGGCTCCGTGTCGGCTCGTTCGTGCAGTCCGGCGCCGATGCCGACATCAAGCCGGGCAACTCGCTTCCGCTCGAGAACATCCCGACGGGCACGCTCGTCCACAACGTCGAGCTGAAGCCGGGCAAGGGCGGCCAGATGGCGCGCTCCGCCGGCTCGGGCATCCAGCTCGTCGCCAAGGACGGCGCCTACGCCACGCTTCGTCTCCCCTCGGGCGAGATGCGGCGGGTGCTGCTCACCTGCCGGGCCACCATCGGCCAGGTCGGGAACGTCGAGCACCAGAACATCACCGGTGGTAAGGCCGGCCGTAGCCGCTGGCTCGGCAAGCGCCCGACCGTCCGCGGCTCCGCGATGAACCCGGTCGACCATCCGCACGGCGGTGGCGAGGGCAAGTCGAAGGGCGGCCGGCATCCGGTCACCCCGTGGGGCGTGCCGACGCTCGGCAAGCGCACCCGTGACAAGAACAAGGAATCCGACAAGTTGATCGTTCGCGGCCGCCGTCGCGGAAAGGAGAAGCGCTAAGTGTCGCGCAGCTCGAAGAAGGGGCCTTTCATCGAGGAGCGCCTGCTGGCGCGCATCGAAGCGATGAACGCCGAGAACAAGAAGCAGATGATCCGCACCTGGTCGCGGTCGTCGACGATCTTCCCGCAGATGGTCGGTCACACGATCGCGGTCCACGACGGGCGCAAGCACGTCCCGGTCTTCGTCGACGAGCAGATGGTCGGTCACAAGCTCGGCGAGTTCGCGCCGACCCGTCACTTCCGTGGTCATCAGGGCGACACCAAGACGCAGGTGAAGCGGTAATGACTGCTGCCCGCTCCGAGGTTCAGGCCGTCGCGAAGTTCGTCCACGTCTCCCCGCGCAAGGCGCGCCTCGTCGTCGACCACATCCGCGGCCGCTCGGTTCCCGAGGCCCGTACCATCCTCGCCTTCACGGAGCGCGCAGCCGCGCACGAGGTCGAGAAGGTGCTGCGCAGCGCCGTCGCGAACGCCGAGTCGAACCCGAACCGCAACTGGAGCGGCGACGAGCTCTACATCTCCGCCGCGTTCGTCGACGAGGGGCCGACGCTGAAGCGTTGGCAGCCCCGTGCGCGTGGTCGCGTCAACCGCATTCTCAAGCGCACCTGCCACATCACGATCAAGGTCGATCAGCTCCAGGGCATCGAGCCGACCTCGACCAAGGCAGGCTCGGCCGCGAAGGCCAAGCGCACCCCGAAGACTGAGGGCGGCTCCGCTGCGCCGAAGACTCGCAAGAAGAAGGAGGCCGTCGCCTAATGGGCCAGAAGATTCATCCCGGCGGTCTGCGGGTCGGCGTCATCCATGACTGGAAGTCGAACTGGATGGTCCCGAACAAGGACTTCGCCGGCGCGCTGCTCGAGGACATCAAGATCCGCGAGCACATTCTCGGCAAGCTTTCGCACGCGGGTCTCTCCGACGTGCTCATCCGCAAGGACAAGCAGCGGATCACGATCGACATCTACACGGCGCGCCCGGGCATCGTCATCGGCAAGTCCGGTGTCGAGGTCGACGCGCTCCGTAAGGAAGTCCACGCGATCACGCAGAAGAACGTGCACATCAACATCAACGAGATCAAGCGCCCCGAGCTCGACGCGAAGCTCGTCGCGCAGTCGATCGCGGAGCAGCTGCAGAACCGTGTCGCCTTCCGTCGCGCCATGAAGCGCTCGCTGCAGTCGGCGATCCGCTCCGGCGCCGCCGGCGTCAAGGTGCAGTGCTCGGGCCGCCTCGGCGGCTCGGAGATGAGCCGCTCGGAGCAGTACTCCGAGGGTCGCGTCCCGCTGCACACGATCCGCGCCGACATCGACTACGGCTTCGTCGAGGCTCGCACCCCGACCGGCCGCATCGGCGTCAAGGTCTGGATCAACAAGGGTGAGATCATGCCGGAGGGCTTCGGCACCGTCGGCCAGCGCGAAGTGCGGCTCGGCGAGCAGGACACGGCCCGCCGCCGTGGTGGCGTCACCGAGGGTCTCGGCGCGTCGCGCGAGCAGGCCCGTAACCGCAGCCAGGATCGCGAGGGCCTCGGCCCGGTTCGTCGCGGCCGTCCCGGCCAGCGTGGTGGCGGCAACCCCCGCACCGGTGGTGCACCGGGCGGCCAGGGCCGCCAGGGTGGCTCCGGGAATCAGGGTCGCGGACCGCGCCCCGAGACCACCGAGGCTCCGCCGCTCACCGAGCAGACGCCCGCCGTCAGCGACACCACCGCCGCTGAGACGCCGGCCGTCGAGACGACCACGGAGGAGCAGGCCTGATGCTGCTGCCGAGGCGTACCAAGTTCCGGAAGATGCATCGCGGCCGCCGCTATGGCCAGACCAAGGGGCAGAGCGAGGTCCAGTTCGGCGAGTACGGGATCAAGGCGCTCGAGGACGGGTGGATCACCAACCGTCAGATCGAGGCTGCCCGGATCGCCATGACCCGCAAGATCAAGCGCGGTGGCAAGGTCTGGATCAACGTCTTTCCCGACAAGCCGTTCACGAAGAAGCCGGCCGAGACCCGCATGGGCAAGGGCAAGGGCAACCCGGAGGGCTGGGTCTGCGTGATCAAGCCCGGACGAGTGATGTTCGAGCTCGCCGGCGTGCCGGAGCCCCTGGCCAAGGAGGCCCTGCGCCTCGCCGGTCAGAAGCTTCCGATCAAGACCAAGTTCGTTCGGCGCGAGACGGGTGATCTGTATGCAAGCTAACGAGCTCCGCGACCTCACGAACGAGGAGCTGACGGGCCGGCTCGCCGAGACCCGGCGGGAGCTCTTCACCCTGCGCTTCCAGTCGGCGACGGGTGCGCTCGAGAACACGACGCAGCTGAAAATGGCGCGTCGCGAGATCGCCCGGATCATGACGGTGCAATTGGAGCGCGCCGCGACCAAGAGTGATGTTTCTGCAAATCGTGTGACACAGAACGTGGAAGGCTGAGATGGCAGACGAGAACGAGACCAACGAGATCGACGAGACGACCGAGGCCGTGGAGCCCGAGGTGACCGAGACGGTCGCCGAGGAGACCCCTGCGGTCGAGGAGACCCCTGTGGTTGAGGAGACCCCTGTGGTCGAGGAGGC
>CAIYXH010000078.1 GCA_903930195.1 uncultured Actinomycetes bacterium
ATCAGGCGGAAGAGCTCGCGCGCGTCGCGGAGGCGTGCATCCGTCTCGCCGGCCAGCTCGAGGAGCGGCTCGCCGAGCTCGAGTCCGAGCGCCGGCGCGCCCGCGAGGCGACGATCCGCTTCGGCAAGGCGCTGGCGGCAACCCACGATGTCGATCTGCTCCTGCGCGTCATCGTCGAGACCGCCGTCGAGGCGACGAGCGCGATCGGCGGGCTCGTGCTCGGGCGCAACGGCGAGCTCGTTCGCTTCGGGCGCCCGGACGACGGCGGCGCGCGGCTGGAGCTGCCGGTCGTCGTCGAGGGCGAGCCGTTCGCGCGCATCGTCCTGAACGGCGAGGGCTTCAGCGACGACGAGTTCGAGATCGCCGGCTCGCTCGTCTCTCAGGCCTCGATCGCGCTCGAGAACGCGCGGCTGCACGAGCTGGTCGAGCGCCAGGCACTCGTCGACCCGTTGACCGGTCTCGCGAACCGGCGTGCGCTCGAAGACGCGCTGCGGTCGGAGTTCGCGCGTGCCGAGCGGTTCGGCGGTGACCTCTGCCTCGTCCTCGCCGACCTCGACGCGTTCAAGTCCGTCAACGACCGCTTCGGCCACATCACCGGCGACCATGCGCTGCGCGAGTTCGCGACGACCTTGCAGCTCGCGGTACGCGACATCGACGTCGCCGGCCGCTGGGGCGGCGAGGAGTTCGCGCTGATCCTCCCGGGGACGGACGCGCGGGGCGGAGTCGTCTTCGCCGAGCGGGCGCGCGCGGCGATCGCGGGTCGTGAGATCCGCGCTCTGGACGGACGCCGGGTCGGCGTCACCGCAAGCTTCGGTGTCGCGTCGTTCCCGGATGCCGGGGACGTCGAGTCGCTCGTCGCACACGCCGACAACGCCCTCTACTGGGCGAAGCAGTCGGGGCGCGACCGCGTCGAGACCGCCGAATCGGCGCTCGCGGGGTAGACTTCCGGCGTACTGAGATGGCGTTCGAACAGGAGGAAGGGATGCCGGTCGAGACTCCGTCGCTCTTCGCAGCGATCATCCAGGAGCACCTCGAGCTGAAGCGTCGCAACGCTGCGCTCGAGCACGAGATGCCGATCCAGAAGTACATGGTCGCCGATCCGTTTGAGAACCACCCGCTCTTCAAGAGCGAGGAGCAGGCGCGGGTCGAGGACACGATGGACGGCATGCAGTCGATCGAGGACGAGCCGACGTCCCTCGACTGGCCGACGTCCGAAGACGTCTTCGCGGCGCCTCCTCCACTGCCGCCGGCGCCCGCGCCGGATGCCGAGCACGACGATGACGCGACGGTCATCGCCCCGCCTCCGGCAGCCGAGCAGGATGCCGACGAGGTCTCGGAAGAGGTCTCCGACGAGAGCCTCTGGTCGCGCTCGCGCGACTTCGACTGGGGCGACTAGACCACCCCGCCGCCGTAGCCCTGCGGCTGCGGCGGCCCGCGCGCACGGATTCACGCATCCGTGACGCGTTCGTCACGGTTCCGCGCCAAAGGACACCTTGCGCCCGCGCTACCGTCCTTCCATCTCCCCAGGGCGGGTGGGGGTTTGGGACGGGACCTACGCCGACCCTCCCGTCAGACCCGAGCCCGGCGAACGCGCTCCAGTCGCCCGCACCTCGCTCGGTACCCTGAATCGGCCATGGCCGAGCTGAAGATGTCCGCGGAATACACGCCGCTCGGCGACCAGCCGTCGGCGATCGAGACGCTCGCGGCCGGCCTCGACGCCGGCGAGCGCTTCCAGACGCTGCTCGGTGCGACGGGCACCGGCAAGACCGCGACGATGGCCTGGATCATCGAGAAGCTCCAGCGCCCGGCGCTCGTGATCGCCCACAACAAGACCCTCGCCGCGCAGCTCTGCAACGAGTTCCGCGAGTTCTTCCCGCACAACGCGGTCGAGTACTTCGTCTCGTACTACGACTACTACCAACCCGAGGCGTACGTCCCGCAGGCCGACCTCTACATCGAGAAGGACAGCTCGCGGAACGACGACATCGACCGCCTCCGCCACGCCGCCACGTCGAACCTCCTGACGCGGCGCGACGCGATCATCGTCGCCTCCGTCTCCTGCATCTACGGCCTCGGCTCGCCGACGGAGTACGAGCAGAAGATCGTCCACCTGACCGTCGGGGAGCAGCAGGACCGCGACCTCGTCCTGCGCAAGCTGATCGACATCCAGTACGCGCGCAACGAC
>CAIYXH010000079.1 GCA_903930195.1 uncultured Actinomycetes bacterium
CTCGAGAGCGAGAAGCTCGACGCGAACATCTCCGTCAAGCTCACGGGTCTCGGGCTCGCAGCGGATCCGGGCGCCTGCCGCGAGGCGGTCACGAGCCTCGTCGAGGACGCCGCCGTCCGCGGCACCTTCGTCCGCATCGACATGGAGGACAGCTCGACCACCGACGCGACGCTCGGCCTCTATCGCGCGCTGCGCACCGAAGGCCACGAGAATCTCGGCGTCGTCCTGCAGGCACGGCTGCGCCGGACGGCGGCTGACGCGGAGACGCTGGCGAACGTCAGGCTCTGCAAGGGCATCTACCTCGAGCCGCGCGAGCTCGCCTACGTCGACGCCGACGAGATCCGCGCCAGCTTCCGTGCGGCGCTCGCGACGCTGCTCGACCGGGGCGCCTACGTCGGGATTGCGACCCACGACGAGGCGTTGCTCGACGATGCCCTGCTGCAGCTCCGCGAACGTGACGTGCCACGGGAGCGCTACGAGTTCCAGATGCTTCTCGGCGTGCGGCCCGAACGCGGCGACGCGCTCGTCGCAGCCGGGCACCGACTGCGCGTCTACGTGCCGTTCGGGGTGCGCTGGTACGAGTACTCGGTGCGGCGTCTGCAGGAGAACCCGCGGATCGCCGGCTACGTCGCCGCCGACACGCTGCGGCGGCTGAAGCCCTTCTAGCGCGTCTTTTTCGCGGCGGTGGCCGCGGGCTTCTTCACGTGCTTCGGGGCGTGGTAGAAGTGCCAGAGGAGGCCGTTGCGGCAGCCGTCCACGCCCGCCGCGGTCTCGTCGTCGTTGTAGTAGAGGTACATCTCCGCGCGGTTCGCGATGCGATTGGCGATCTGCTGCGGCGTCTGCGAGGCGGGCACCGTCATCTCGAACTGCTTCGCCATGTAGGTGAAGCTGCGCACGGAGCACTCCTCCCATTCGCCCATCCAGACGGCCTTGAGATGCGAGGTGAGCTTCGCCGGCGGGAGGTGGAGGATCCGCTGGTCGGGCGTGCTCTTCGCGAACGCCGCCGGCACGGTCAAAGCCGCCAGAGCCGCCACGGCAGCAGCCACTGCGATCGCCCCCCGCATCTCTTCGATGATGCCGAGCGGCATCCGCGATGTCCAGGCCGTAGTCAGACGGTGTCTAGACAGGCAGCGAGAAGCCGCCGTCCAGCACCAGGGTCTGCCCACGGATCATCGCCGCGTCGGGCGAGCAGAGGAACGCGACGACGCCGGCGACGTCGTCGGGCTCGACCATCCGGCCCGCGGGATTCTCCCGCCCGAAGCGCAGCATCTCGTCACGGTTCGGGAAGTGCTCGAGCGCGCCCGTCTCGACGACGCCGGCCGAGACTGCGTTCACGCGGATCGCCGGGGCGAGCTCCACCGCCAGGTAGCGGACGAGCGCTTCGAGCGCCGCCTTCGACGTGCCGATCAGGCTGTAGTTGTCGAGCACGCGGCCGGAGCCGAGCGAGGAGATCCCGACGATCGACGAGCCCTCGGGCATCGTCGGGACGGCGGCGCGCGCGAGGCTCAGGAGTGCTCGCGCGTTCGCGTTCATCGTCCAGTCCCAGTGCTTGTCGTCGGTGTCCATCGCCTTCCGGACGACGCCGCTCGCGGCGTTGTGGACGAGGACGTCGAGCGGGCCGAGCGCGGTGACCTGCTCGAGCACCTTGTCGGAGGTGATGTTGCCGCGGACGAAGACCGGCTCGGCGCCGGCCGCGCGCAGCTCCTCGGCGGTCGCCTCGGCGGCCGTGTCGTTGCGGAGGTAGCCGATCGCGACGCGGGTCGCGCCGTCGCGCGCAAACCGCAGCGCGATGGCGCGGCCGATGCCGCGCGACCCGCCCGAGACGAAGACGTTCACCGCGGGCGGGGGAGAGGCCGGTCGGCCGGAGCGGCGCTCGGGATCTGGGCCCACCCGGGACGGGCGCGGCCGGAGCGGCCACCCTCCTCGGCCTTCGAGGATGCGTGGCCGAGACGGTCGAGGAGCTCCATCTTCTCTGCGGCGTAGCGACGCAGCTCGTGGTCGGCCGGCAGGTGCTGGACGAGCTCGGCGATACGTGCGCGCAGCTGGTAGGCGAACTGCGGCGTGGCCGGGCCGACGAGGGCGTCGATCGCAGCGCGGGTGGGCGTGTCGCTCACGGCCGCAAGCCTAACGGCATTCGGGACGACGGCGGGTACTGTCGCGTCATGAGCACGGCCCGTCGCACGGCGCTCGTCTCGGTCGTCGCCGCCGCGATCCTGATCGCGCTCAAGCTGACGGTCGGTCTTGCCGCCCACAGCCTTGGGCTCATCTCCGAGGCCGTCCACTCCGGTACCGACCTCGTCGCGGCGATCCTCACCTACTTCGCCCTCGGCGTCTCCGACCGCCCGGCGGACACCACGCACCAGTACGGCCACGGCAAGGCGGAGAACCTCGCGGCGCTCGGCGAGGCGACGTTCCTCGGGCTCGCAAGCGTCTTCATCGGCTTCCGGGCGATCGAACGGCTCACCGGCTCCGGGCATGCGGTGCACACCGCCTGGTACGTCTTCGCGGTCATCGTCGTCGTCATCGGGTTCGACGCGATGCGCGCGACGGTCTCTTGGCGCGCCTCTCGCGTGACCGGCAGCCCGGCGCTCGCCTCGAACGCACTCCACTTCGCCTCCGACCTGGCCGGCTCGGTGGCGGTGCTCGTGGGTCTGCTCTTCGTCCGCAGCGGCTACGCCGACGGTGACTCGATCGCCGCGCTCTTCGTCGCCGTGCTCGTCCTCGCGGCTGCTGCCCGGCTCGTGCAGGGGAACGTCGACGTGCTGATGGACCGCGCCCCGCTCATCGCCGAGGAGGCCGCACGCGCGGCGATCGCCGAGGTCCGGCCTCCGGTCGAGCTGCGCAGGCTGCGGATGCGGCAGGCAGCGGGCCGTCAGTTCGCCGACGTGGTGATCGCCGTGCCGTCGGCGGCAGCCGTCGTCCAGGGCCACGCGATGGCAGACGCGGTCGAGCAGACGCTCGAGCAGGTGCTACCCGGCTCCGACGTCGTCGTGCACGTCGAGCCGATCGTCGATGCCGACCTCCGTGAGCGTGTCCATGCCGCGGCCGTCGCGGTGCCGGAGGTGCGCGAGATCCACAACCTCTCGCTCGTCGCCGTCGACGGCGGCACGGAGCTCTCGCTCCATCTCAAGCTTCCCGGCAACTCCACGCTCGAGGAGGCGCACGAGGTCGCCGAGCGGCTCGAGGCGGCGATCATGGCCGCTGTCCCCGAGATCGACGCCGTGCAGACCCATCTGGAGCCGCTCGCCGAGATCGCGGCGGGCGAGGTCGTTCCCGGCGACGTGCCGACGGTCGAGCGGATCGTGCAGGAGGTCACAGGCAGGGCGCCGCGAGCCGTGCGCTTCCTCAACACGGACTCGGGCCTCGTCGCTCACCTCACGCTCGCGCTCGACGGGAGGAGCCGGCTCGACCATGCGCATGCGCGCGCGAGCGAGATCGAGGAGCGCATCCGCCTCGAGCGCCCCGACATCGTCGACGTCGTGGTGCACACCGAGCCCTGATTTCCTCAGCGGGACAGGTCTACAGACCTGTCCCTACGAGCCTAATGCGTCAGCTGCTTTTGATCTGAGCCGTTCGCGTTCATCAGGAAGATCTGCGAGCCGTTGCCGGCGCGGCCGCTCTCGAACGCGATCTGCTTGCCGTCGGGTGACCAGGAGGGGTCGTAGTTGTCACCCGATGCGGACGTGAGCGCCTTCTGGCCTCCGCCGCCGGCGTTGACGACGTTCACCTGCTCCTCCTGGTTGACCTCGTCGGTGAAGGCGATCTGCTTCCCGCTCGGCGACCAGACCGGGCGCGCGGCGTCCGACTGCGTGTGCGTGAGGCGGCGCTGGCCGGAGCCGTTCGCGCTCATGACCCAGATCTCGGTGCGGCCGGAGCGGTTGCTCGTGAAGGCGATGTGCTTGCCGTCGGGCGACCA
>CAIYXH010000080.1 GCA_903930195.1 uncultured Actinomycetes bacterium
CCTTCGCCGCCATCGTCGTTGCCGGCTACCTGCTCGGCTCGTGCCCGTGGGGCTACTGGATCGTCCGCGCCTTCCACGGTGAGGACATCCGCACCCACGGAAGCGGCGGGATCGGCGCCTCCAACGTCTGGCGCGCCTACGGCCGCTGGTACGGCATCCCGGTCGTCCTCCTCGACTTCCTCAAGGGATTCGCGCCGGCGCTCGTCGGCGTCCACGAGGTCTCGCACCTCTGCGGGATCCTTGCCGGCGCCGCGGCGATGCTCGGACACGTCCGGCCGCTCTACCTTGGCTTCGCGAAGGGCGGGAAGATGGTGGCGACCGCCGGTGGGGTGCTGTTCGCGGTCTGCCCGTGGGTCGGGCTGGCGATCGGCGTGCTCTGGTTCGTCCTCTTCGTCGCCTCGCGCTACACGTCGGTCGCCTCGCTCGTGAGCGCGGTTGCGCTGCCGGTCGCCGCGTTCGCGATCGGCTACCCGGTGTCGGTGATCGTCTTCGCGGCGTTGACCGGTGCGGGTGTGATCTTCCTGCACCGCGCGAACCTGAAGCGCCTCCGGGCCGGCACCGAGAACCGCTTCCACCTGCGTCGCGCCGCGCGGGCCTGACGCGATGAGCGAGGAGACGTTCGCGCGGCTCGTCTCGCTGGCGTGCCACGACCTGCGCACGCCGCTCGCGACGGTCGGCGGCTTCGCGAAGACGCTCGTCCGCTCCGGCGAGCTCGACGAGCGCCAGGGCCGCTTCGTCCAGATCATGGACGAGGCCTCGGGCCAGATGGCGGAGATGCTCGACCTGCTCTCACTCGCGGCCCGGATCCAGGCAGACCGCTACGAGCCGACGCTCGCACCCGCCGACACCCTCGAGCTCGCCACGACCGACGATGAGCGGGTCACGGCGGCGGGAGACGGCACCTCGGTCGAGACTGACGGGGACATCGCCGCCCGCTCGCTGCGTGCGCTCGCGATCGCGGCAGTGCGCCACGGTGCGGTCGAGCACGTGGGCTGGACGGTCGCGGGACGGACGCTGACGCTCGCACCGCTGGTTCCGGCGGCGGCGCCCGTCGTCACCGGCGCGGAGCCGAAGGATCTCGGCGCGCTCGTCGCCGGCATGGCCCTCGCGCGTCTCGGCGTGACGGTTGCCGTCGAAGGCGAGACCCTCGTCGTCGCGTTTTAGCGCCAGCCTCGAGCTCGCTCTCACGACGACGTTCGTCCCAAAAGGGGCGTCCTAGATTTGGGTGCAGGCCACGAGAACGGGCCAGGCCCTACGCGGCAACGACGTGCGCCTGCGTGCCCGGCTCGTAGCAGGCGCGGCAACGGGCTTCGTACGAGTCGAGCGCGCCGATCTGGACGGTCTCGCCGTCGAACGGGGCGGGCCGGCCGTCGAGCAACCGCTGCGTGAGCGTCGCAGAGCCCCCGCAGCGGTGGCAGACGGCCTCGAGCTTGTCGACGAACTCCGCGATGCAGAGCAGTGTCGGCATCGCGCCGAACGGCTGGGCGCGGAAGTCCTGGGCGAGCCCGCCGGCGACCACGCGGGTGCCGCGGTTGACGAGCGTGGTGATCGCGTCGACGATCCCGTCGTCGAAGAACTGCACCTCGTCGAGCCCGACGGCGTCGTAGCCGGAGGCGAGCCGGAGCACCTCCGCGCTCGTCGCAGCGGTCACGGCGCGCATGCTCGCGCCGGCGTGCGAGACGACGTTGCCGACGTCATAGCGGTCATCGACGGCCGGCTTGATCACGAGTGCCTTCTGCCCGGCGATCTCGGCGCGGCGTAGGCGGCGGATCAGCTCCTCGCTCTTGCCGCTGAACATCGGTCCGCAGACGACTTCGAGCCAGCCACCGCGATGAGGTTGCGTCCGGATCACGAGGGCGTGACCCTACCGAGGCCACCAGACGTACACGTTCGTCGGCTTGCGCACGAAGCCGAGACGCTTGTAGAGCCGGTTCGCGGATTCGCGGAACGGCATGGAATTCAGCTCGAGCATCAGCACCTTCGCCTCGTTCGCCCGGCGCATGCCCTCGCGCGTCAAGGCGTCGCCGACGCCCTGGCCGCGCGTGGACTCGTCGACGATCACATCCTCGATCCGGCCCTTGAGGCCGGAGGAGACGCGGTAGAGCACGAGCGTCAGCGTCCCGACGATGCGCCCGGTGTCGTCGCGGGCGACGAGCAGCGTCTGGCTCGAGACGACGTCCTGCAGCTGCTCGAGCGTCGGCGGGGTGCGTGCGGCCGTGAGTTGCGGGAGCAGCCCGCGGATCGCCTCGACGTGCTCCTCGGTGGCCTCAGCGACCTGCTCGATCTTCATCGGAGGAGCCTCGACATCCGGCGGTCCTTCAAGACGCGGTCGCCTGTCTGGCAGTGCGGGCAGTAGAAGATCGTGTGCTCCTCGAAGTCGATCTGCGCGAGCGGCGTCGCGCAGTTCGGGCACGGCTCGCCGAGGCGGCGGTGGACGCGGTAGGTTGCCGCGTCGTCGGCGCCCTGCAGCCGCAGCTCGAGGCCGCGGGCGAGCTCGGAGCGGATGGCCGCCGCGAGCCGATCTGTCTCCTCGTCCGAGAGCTGTGTCGAGAGGGCATAGGGCGAGAGCTTCGCGACATTAAGGATCTCGTTCGCCCACGCGCGGCCGATTCCCGCAAGCGCACGCTGATCGCGCAAGAGCGCGTGCAGGCGGCGGTTGTCTCCGGCGAGGATCGGCGCGAGCGTCTCGGCGGTCAGGGTGTCGGCCTCCGGGCCGAGCGAGGCGAGCTCCGCCTCGACGGCGTCGGCGCGGAGGAGCCAGACGCCGGCGCGCTTCTTCTTGCCTGCCTCGGTGAGCACGAGCTCGCCGCCGTCGACGAAGCGCAGCCGGAAGACGGGCGTCTTCGGCGCCTTGGCCCCAGGCGCGATGTACGTGAGCCGCCCCGCGCTCATCAGGTGCACCATCAGCACGAGCTCGCCGTCGTCGGTCGGGAGCAGGAAGCGCTTCGCGCGCCGCTGCACCCCGGCGAAGCCCTCAACGGCGAGCGCGGAGAGCGGCGGGTCGAAGGTCTTGAGCGTGGCGATGTGCGCCGGACCTGCCTCGGCGATGGGACTGCGCTTCACGTCTGGGTCGAGCTGGCGCCGCCAGGCCTCGACCTCGGGTAGCTCGGGCATCTCGCATACGCTCCGCGTGGTGGACCCTCTCAGGGTAATCGTGGGGCGCGGGGACGAGACGGAGGCCGTGCACCGCGTGCACGTCGCCTCGACCGACGGGCTGCGGATCGGCGACGACGTCGTCACCTTCCTGCGCTCCTCGGCAAAGCCGATCCAGGCGATCCCGCTCGCCGAGGCCTACGACGACCTGGCGGTGGAGGAGCTCGCGATCGCGTGCGCCTCGCATCGCGCCGCGCCGGAGCAGCTCGCCGCTGCGCGCCTCCTCCTCGAGCGCGCCGGAGCGACGGTCGACGACCTCGAGTGCGGTCCGCAAGAGGGTCGGCCCGAGGGCCGGCTCGGCCACAACTGCTCGGGCAAGCACGCCGGCTTCCTCGCGGTCTGCCGCGCGAACGGCTGGCCGTTCGACGGCTATCGCCTGGCCGAGCATCCGCTCCAGCGCCGCCTCGCGGAGCTCGTCGGACCCGCCGAGACGGCAATCGACGGCTGTGGGATCCCGACGTTCGCGCTGCCCCTCTCGGAGGCTGCTGCGCTGCTGCTGCGGACACCCGCGCGCATCGCCGACGCGATGCGCGCGCGACCCGAGCTGCTCGGCTACCCCGACGGCGACGACACGCTCCTCATCCGCGCCCTGCCCGGCACGATCGCGAAGGCGGGTGCGGAAGGTCTGCTCTGCGCCGCGGTCGGTGGTGTCGGCTACGCGTTCAAAGTCGAGGACGGAAACCTTCGGGCCCTCCGTCCGGCGCTCGCCCACGTCTTCGGGCTGGAGCAGTTCGCGCGCGTGGAGCTCGAGAACAGCCGCGGCGAGGCCGTCGGCTCGATCAGGCTCGCTTGACCGTCTCGCAGTTCTTCGCGACGACGTCCTTCTTGTCGGCGTGGACGACGTCGTTGCCGGTGCCGCAGTCGATCACGTCGCGGCTGCCGTCGGCGGCGTAGATCGTGTCGTTGCCCGGTCCGCCTTAGATGTGATCCTCACCGGGGCCGCCGGTGATCGTGTCGTTGCCTGCGCCGCCCTCGAGGGTGTCGTTCCCGGTCCCGCCGTTGAGCTTGTCGTTTCCGGTTCCGCCGTCGAGCTTGTCGTTGCCTGCCCCGCCGTTGAGGCTGTCGTTCCCGCCTCCGCCGGAGAGGACGTCGTTCTTCGCGCCCCCGTCGAGCACGTTCGGCTTGCCGTTGCCGGTTTTGTCTTCGCCCTTCGGAGATGGTGGGGTGGTCGGTGTGGTCTTCGTCGAGGTCACCGCAGTTGGTGTCGTTGCGATGGGGGTGGTGGCGCCGAGTTGGACGGTGACGGTGGCGGTGTTGTCCTTGTCGTTCAGCTCGCCGCTGATCGATTCGGCGTTGATGGTCGTCGCGAGGGTGCCGAGGCTCGTCACGGTCGCATCGGCACGAACGGTTGTCGAGAGCCCCGCCGGGAAGAAGTCGAGGTCGCAGGTCTCGCTGGAGCCGCTCGGCGTGCAGCCGGCTCCGCGTTGGGTGCTCCCGCCGATGAACGTGATCCCGTTGCCGGAGAGCTTGACCTTGACGTCGCCGCCGTCACCGCCGTTGTTGGCGACGGTGATGGCGTAGCTGAAGGAGTCGCCGACGGCGTGGGGTGTCGGCGAGAGGCTCGCGGTGACGTTCAGATCAGGCAGGCCACCGCCGCCACCACCGCCGCCGCCGCCACTCGTGGCCGGAGCGGTCACCGAGATCGAGGCGGTGCCGGTGATCGCCGGAGTAGAGCTGTCGGTGGCAGTGATGCTCTGGTTCCCGGTTGTCCCGAACGTGACGGAGAACGTGTGCGAGCCCTGATCGGCGGAGGTGAACGTGTAGGTGCTCGGGAGGCTCGCCGCCCCGTCTGAGCTTGCGATGTGGATCGTCCCCGTGTAGCCGGTCATGACGGCGTGAGCGGCATCGCGCTCCGAGATGGTCACGGACAGGGGTGCGCCGGTCGTGGCGCTCGAGGCCGAGATTCCGAGCGTCGGCTGGACCACGTTGACCGTGGTTGCAGCGGACAGCGAATTCGTACTGTCTGTTGCAGTGAGCGTCTGCGAGCCGAGCGTTCGCGGTGTGATGGACACGGAGCGTCTGTTCGCGCTGCCGGTCGTGAACGTGGTGCTGGTGGGAACGCTTGCGGAAGTGTCCGACGATGAAAGCTGGACGGTCCCGGTGTAGAAGTCCGTGTTGTCGACCGCCCGTACGACGAGCGTGAACGGCTCGCCCAAGGTGACCGTTGGGCCTGCGAACGCGGTGAGTGTCGTCGTCGTGAACGTTCCGTCCAAGCCGTAGACGATGTCTCCGCCGCCGTTCAACATGCTGACGAATCGGTAGTGGTAGAGCGTGCCCGGCTGGAGGCCCGAGATGCCCGAGACGAGCTCGGCCACCCCGCCTCCGTTGCCGTAGTCCAGTTGCGGCGTGGTCGAGCCGTACGCGGTCGTCGTGCCGTACTGGAGGTATCCGACTCGATCGAGCTCGCCGGGGCTCGTGGCTCCGACGAGCCTGGCGGTCGTCAGGGAGACGCTCTCCGGAGCACAGGTCGCGCTCACGTCCTCGAGCGCCACAAGATCGCAGAAGCTCGGCGTACCCCAGCCGGTCGCCTGATCCCAGCCCGGTCCGGCCGCGAAACCGTTGTTCCCGGCGGTCACGTCGTTGAAAGCCTCCGAGTCGACGACATCGTTTCCGAGCGAGTAGAGCGTGGGCGCGACGAATCCGATCGAGGGTTGGCCGTTCGCGACGTTCGCGGCATTCCAGATCGAGGCGATCCCGGCCCAGAGCGGTGCTGCCAAGCTCGTGCCGCCGACGAGCGCGGAGCCCCCGTTGTAGTAGACGAACGCGCCGGTGGCCGGATCGGCGTCGGCGGCAACATCGGGAATCGCCCGTCCAGAGCAGGTCGCGGCGGTCACCCCGGTCTGCCAGGTTGGACGAGGTATGGACGGCGCGCAACCCCCACCTGCGCCCGACCAGCCGGTCTCCGTCAAGTACTCGCCGAAGACGTCGGACGTGAGCGAGGTGCCGCCGACGGCGACCACGTAGCGGCTGTCGGCGGGGTAGCTCGGGAAGAGCGCTTTCCCGTCGTCGCCGGTCGAGAAGAAGAACGTCTTCCCGACAGCGGCGGCGTGCTGGAGCGACGCATCCATCGCCGGATCGACGGCGCAATCGCCGGGGTCCGGGTCGGTCGTGTCGCAGCCCCAGCTGTTCGAGATGATGGAGACGCTCGAGTTGGCGGCCGCGTTCACGACGTCGTCCATCACGCTGTCGCTGGAATTCGCTCCGAGCCAGTACTGCAGATGGGCGTTCGGCGCGACGCTGTGTGCGCTCTCGACATCGAGGGCGGTCTCGTCGAGCACGCTCGTATCGGAGCTCGAGCCGCGAACGGCCGTGAACGCGAGTCCGTCGGCTCCGGATCCCCCGACCGTGAGTGGAGTGGAGCCGGTGATCGCCGCGTAGGCCGAGAGATCGCTCTGCGGGAGTGGGGCTCCCCAGAGCGTGAAGCCGATCGTCTGGCCTGCGGCGGTCCCACCGACGTGGTACGCCGTCCGGAAGTCCGTCGGATAGAAGCCGTCGGCATGGATCGCCGGGGTAGGAGCTGCCGTGTAGCGGACAAACGTGCTGAGCCCGTCGATTGCCGTGATGTCGAGCGACGCTGGAACGGAAGGATCGCTGGTGTTTGCGGAGAACGCTTGGCCGTCGTAGCGGAAGTTGCGGATGTCGACCCCGAATGCGTCTTCGAGGTGCGCCACCGTTCCGCGCGCATGCACGATCAGGTTGTCGGGTGAGACCGTGGTCACATCGAGGTCGTTGCCCTCGAGCCAGCTTGACGTCGCGGCGACCTGCGCCTCGGTTGGGGCGTACTGGTCGAGGTATTGCTGTTGGGTCAAGTAGTGGCCGTAGTCGGAGCTCCCCGGCGTCGAGGCGGCGTCGATCAGGGCGTCGAGTTGGGTCGAGTTACGCACCCCCAGGGCGATGTCGACCGACAGCGTCATCGAGTCGCTCGTGTCGCCCGTGGCAGGCGCGGCACCGCTCGTGACAGCGGCAAGCGTCTCTCCGTCGAGCGCGACGGTATTTGGGAGGCGGTCCCCCTGGGCTGAGCCTCCGAGACCGGCAGTCAGCAAGACTGCGACAGCCACGGCTCCGACGAACATACGGGACGTCGCGAGAAGACGTCCCAGCACGAAGAATCGACTCAGATCGACAGCCCTGGCACCCGCAGGTCGAGCACCTGCTTACGCGCCGCGGCAAGGCGCTTCGTCGCGAGCGTGAAGTCGGCGTAGCCGGTCTTGATCTGCGCCTGGCCGGTTGTCGTCTTCCCGGAGAGCAGGTTGCCGATGCCCTTGGCGAAGGTCGTCGCTCCGGTGTCGAGCGCGGCGCAGGCGGAGGTGAGCGAGGTGTAGAAGGCGAGCAGGCGCGTGCTCGGCGGCTTGCCGGCCGAGGCGACCGCCTTCGGGCAGGCCGCAAAGGCCGACAGCGTCGAGAGCAACGCGTCGTAGGACTTCGAGCCGTGGGTCAGCACGGTCTTGCTCTTGAGTTCCGGCCCAAGCGCCTGGAGGCCAGCGTTCTCGGTGTTCCAGATCTCGAGCGCCGGCGTCACCCACTTCTTCTCGGCGGCACTCAGCTTCTTCGACCCCGCTGTCGGGCCAGCGGTCGCTGCGCCCGTGGCGATGCAGCACAGCACGACCATTCCCACGGCGACGAGCAGGGATTTCACCCTTCGAGGGTACCCCGTCTAGCCGAGCTTCAGTGCGCGATCGGCCTGTTCGACGACGAGTGGGTCGTGCGTCGAGCACACGACCGCGGCGCCCGTCTCGCGAGCGAGGCGCGCCAGGAGGTGGGCGACGGCGAGCGCGTTCGCCCCGTCGAGGCGCGAGGTCGGCTCGTCGGCGAGCAGCAGGCGAGGGGTGCTCGCAAGTGCCCGGGCGAGGGCGACGCGCGCGCGCTCGCCTTGGGAGAGACGGGAGACCCGCTGCCGCACCCGTTCGGCGAGGCCGACCGACTCGAGGGCCGCGTATGCCGCTCCGGGCTGCTCGGCTCCGCGGAGCGTCAGCGCGAGCTCGACGTTCTCCAGCGCCGACAGGTGCCCGACGAGTCCCGCCTGCTGACCGACGTAGCCGATCGTCGCCCGCCGGACGGCCGCCCGCGCGGAGCGGTCGAGGGCGGTGAGCTCGGTGCCGGCGACCGTGACCGTGCCGGCATCGGGCAGCTCGAGCCCGGCGAGTAGATGGAGGAAGGTCGTCTTCCCCGACCCCGACGGGCCGGTGACGACGTGCAGCCGTCCGCCGTCGAAGCTTGTCGTCAGCCCGTCGAGCACCGGCGTGCTCCCGTAGTGCTTCACGAGCCCGTGCGTCTCGGCGACGACGAGCCCGGGGGTCGGCTCCGCGCGCGAAGCCTCCGGAGTGCGCTCGGCGATCTCGACGCGGGGAGGCCCGATCGGCGTGACGACGATGCCGTCCTCGCCGAGTGTGGCTGCGGCGCGCTCGGCGATGCCGGCGCGTTGCAAGAGCTCCTCCGGGAGGCGCAGCCAGCCGCCCTTCCCGACGACGATCGTGTCCGGAGCGGACTCGTCCTGCGTCCACTCCTCGGAGACACGGCCGTCCCGGATCCGCACGATCCGGTCGGCCACCCGCGCCGACTCCGGATCGTGGCTGACGATCACGGTCGTGCAGCCGTGCTCGCGCACCAGGTCGCCGATCAGCTCGTAGACCCGGTCGGCGCTCTCGGCGTCGAGCTCGCCCGTCGGCTCGTCGGCCAGGAACACCTTCGGCCGATGTGCGAGCGCGGCGCAGAGGGCAACCCGTTGCTGCTCGCCGCCGGAGAGCTGGCCCGGCCTCCGATCGCGCTTGCCGGCGAGCCCGACGCGCTCGAGCAGCTCGTCGGCGCGGGCGAGCCGCTCGGCGGTCGGCGTCCCGCGCAGCCCGAGCTGCAGCGCGACGAGCTCGCGTGCGGAGAGCTCCGGCGCGAGGGCGCGGGTGTAGTGCTGGTCGACGTAGCCGAGGACCTCGGCGCGGTAGGAGGCGAGGCGGCGGGCCGGGAGCTTGCCGACCTCGTCGCCGAGCACGCGCACCGTGCCCGCGGAGGGCTGCTCGAGGCCGGCGAGGAGGCGCAACAGCGTGGACTTGCCCGCGCCGGAGGGCCCGAGCACGGTGATGACCTCGCCATCCGCGATCCGCAGCGAAAGGCCCTGGAGCGCAGCGGCATCGCCCTCGGGGGTCGAGTGCACCCGGAAGACGTCGCGCAGCTCGATCGCGCTCATACCGCTGCCTCCGCCGCCCGGTCGAGCGCCTGACCGCGCAGCTGCGTCGCGGCGACGACGAGGCCGGCGGCGATGAGGGCGTAGACGACGATCGCGATCCCCAGGACGCCCGGCTCGAGCTCGAGCCGCAGCGGCGGCTCCGGCTTCGCGGCCGAGGCCGTGACCGACACGAGCGAGAGGACGAGGGCCGACAGCACCGCCCCGGCGATCACGCCGCCGACGAGGCCGAACAGGGCGACGAGCAGCGCGCGCAGCCGCAGGTGCAGCCGGATCGTCGCGGGCGCGACGCCCTGCGCCTCGAGGTCGAAGAGCTCGCCGCGATCGTCGCGGCGGTCGCCGACGACGCCGAGCAGGAGGCCGGCGAGCGCGAGCGCGAGCGCGGCAGTTGCGGCCAGTGTGAGCAGCGCGCCACGCGCGAGCGGATCGGCCTTGAGCTGGGCGAGCACGGTTGCCCGCGAGGTGATCTGCAGCACGTCGGGCGGATGCGCTGGGAGGGTGTTAGCCCAGAGCTCGGTCGTCGTGCCGAGCCCGGGGTAGAGCGTGTCGAGGGTCGTCTCCGCAGCTGTCCGGTCGGCCACGACCGCGCCGCCGACGATCGAGGGGAAGCGGCGGATCACGCCCGCGACGTGCACGGGGACGTTCTCGCCCTCGAGCTCGAGCGTCAGGTCGCCCGAGGTGTCGGCAGACGCGGCCACGTCGGGGGTGACGAGCACCTGGAGCGGTACGCCGTCGGTGGGCTGCTCGGGACGGAACCGGGCTGTCTCGTCGGCGGTCAGCGAGTAGGCGATGGTCACGGCGGCCGCGGCCGTCCGCCTCGCGCCCGAGGTCCCGATCCAGTCGGCGAACGCGTCGTGGACGGCCTTGCCGCCGACCGTCGGCGTGCCGAGCGTGACGACACCCCGGGCGGCCGGCTGGATCCCGGTGCCGGCGTTTGCGATGCCGCGGCTGCGACCGCTCGGCGCGAACTCGAATTGGAGCGACGCAAGCCGGGCGCCGGCGAACGGGAGCTTGCCGCGAAGCACGGTGCCCTTCGGGCCGTCGGTGAGCCCGAGGTCGACCGAGTCGTAGTCGCCGAGCGGCGAGCGGAAGTAGGCGCGGAGCCCGATGTCGGTGCCGTGCACGGAGGCGGGCAGCTCGAACTCGCTCCCGGCCGGGAGGGCGGTGGTGACCGCTGTGACGGGTGTCGTCGGCTGGATCGCGGCGCCGAGCGTGGCGAGCGACGACGAGGCGAAGTCGCTGCGCCAGCCGCCGGTCGTCGTGAGGTGCTGCGCGTCGACCCCGAGGAAGGTGAAGGTCGCGGCCGAGGGGACGTCGCCCGAGAGGCGGATGACCTGCGTCACGGGTCCGCCGTTCCAGCCGTGGAGCACCGGGATGAGCTGCGCGAGGTCCTCGTCGACGACGTAGGGAGCCGGCTCGGCGTAGGCGGCCTCGTCACGCTGGCCCTGGAGGAGTGTCGCCCGGTAGGTGGAGGCGAAGAGGGCGAGGCCGAGGCTCGCGACGAGGAAGGTCGCGGTCACTGTCGCGCCGCCCGGGTTGCGCGAGAGCGAGAGCGCGGCGAGGCGGAGCGCGACCGAGCCGCGGCGTCCGATCCGGCCGACGAGCCGGAGCGTCGGCACGAGCAGCCGGGCGGCGGCGACCGACGCGGTGAAGGTCACGAGCGCCGGCACGAGGAGGACGAACGTTCCCGTGCCGCCGCTCGTCGCGAGCGACGCGGTATCGACCGAGCCGCGGGCGTAGCCGACGAGCACCGCGCCGACAGCGGCGAGCGCGGCGACGTCGAGCGGGGTCAGCGCCAGCCGTCCGACCTGCACGCCCGGCGCGCGCACCGTGAGGAACAGGAGGAGCGACGAGGCCACCGCGACGATCGCCACGGTGGCGAGACCGGTTCCCGAAAGGAGCGCATGTTCGACGACGGCGCCCGCCGGTGAGCCCGCAGCAGAGGCGACGATGGCGCCCACGCCGGCCCCGACCGCCCAGCCGGCGAGCGTCCCGAGCAGCGCGACTGCACCGGTCTCGGTGAACGTGTGGAGCTCGACCTGCCAGCGCCGGGCGCCTGCCCAGAGGAGCCGCCGCCGCGCGTCGGCCGCTTCGCGGCGCAGCGCGCCGGCCGCCAGTACGGTGAACGCGAGGAGCAGCGCCCCCGTCTCACCGCCGAGCAGCAGCAGCCGCCGGGCCGCGACCTGCGAGGAGGCGACGGCCGCGGTCAGCTCGTCGGTCGGCGCCGTGACCTCGAACTGGTCGGACACCTCGCCGAGCTGCGAGCGCAGCGTCTCGATGCCGTGGGTGTAGCTCCCGATCGACCAGGGGTGGACGTCACCGGCCTCGACCGGGACGAACCACGCGTACGAGCGGAAGAACGACGAGAGCTCGGGCATCCGCGACATCCCGTCGACGCCGTTCGCGATCAGCACGGGCGAAGGCTGGGGGGTGTGGTAGCGGATCGCGCTCGAGACGACGGCCGTGGTCTCCGGGGCGATGTACGGCGCGAACGGCGCGTCGGCATCGAGCGTTGCCGTCCCGACCTGGACGAGCCGGATCGTCGGCTTCGAGGGGACGGGGCCGACGCCCTTCAAGCGCAGCACCTCGCAGTGGGTCGGGACACAGCTACGCGGGAGGCGGCCCGAGCGGAGGTGGACGTACTGCGCCAGGTCGTTCGCCGCCCGCAGCGTGACGAGCCGTCCGTCGATCTGCGACTCGCGGTAGAGCATCGCGCGGGTCGGCGCGCGTCCCGTCAGCTCCTGCAGCGCGGGAGCGACCCGGCGGTCGAGCGACGCCCAATTTCCGGAGAGGGCTCCGAACCACGCCACCTCGACCGACCGGTCGCTCGCCGGGAGCGCGGCGGTCGCCTGGGCGAGCGAGCGGTCCTGCATCACGAGGCGACCCGAGAGGACAGCGGCGATTGCGGCCGCTCCGGCGACGATCCCCACCGCGACGAGGAACAGGCGCTCGCCGCCCGCGCCGAGCCGCGACCGCGCGAGGCGGATGGGGAAGAGGAGCTGTCGCAGGCCGGCGCCCATGGTTGACCGGCAAAAGTCTAACGATGGTAAAGTGATCCTGCTGGCGTGCATGGTGACCGTTATCTCAAGGACGCGCGTGGCCTGACGATTCCGGACGGGAGCTGGCCGTCCGGCCGCGAGGCGCCGGGCGCCCTCGAGCTCGTCCGCCGGTTCTGCAATACGACAAACCCCGAGACCGGGGCCGAGCTGCTGCGGACGTCCGCTGAGCTCGAGCGCTGGCTCGCCGTCGAGGCCGGCGTACGTAGTACCGCGACCGACGCCGACCTGGCAGCGGTGCATGCCCTGCGCGCCGCGATCCGCGCCCTGGCGGTCGCGAACCAGGAGGCGGGCGGCCGCGAGCTCGCGGCCGCCGCATTCGACGCGGCGGTCGGCGATCGTGCCGCCTCCGTGCGCCTCCTCCCCGAGCCGGGGCTCGAGCCGCACGGCAGCCCCGTCGACGCGTTTCTCGTGCGCATCGCCGCGCTCGTCTACGCCGCCCACCTCGACGGGACGTGGCGACGGCTCAAGGCCTGCGGGCACTGCCACTGGGTCGTCTACGACCACTCCCGCAACGCCTCGAGCACATGGTGCTCGCGCCTCGCCTGCGGTAGCCGCGTCAAGGCCCGCGCGTGGCAGCAACGGAAGCGTGCGGCCGGGACGTCGGTAACGTCGTCCCCGTGACGGGCGGGCCGAGCGACGCGATCTGCTGCACCGGCGTGACGGTCTGGCGCTCCTCGCACGGCCGGCGCAAGGCAGCGCTCGACGCTGTCGACTGGACCGTCTCGACGGGTGAGCGCTGGGGCGTCGTCGGGCCGAACGGAGCGGGCAAGACCACGCTGCTGCGGATCGCGTCGGCGCAGATGCGTCCGAGCGCAGGAACGGCGTTCGTGCTCGGCGAGCAGCTCGGACGCACCGACATGGTGGCGCTCAGGCGCCGGATCGGGTTGCTCGAGCCGGCGTTCGGGCGGCGCTTCTATCCCGAGCAGTCGGCGCTCGACGTCGTGCTCACCGGGCTCTCCGGGTCGATCCTGATGGTCGACCAGCCGGGCGACGAGGAGATCCAACGAGGGCGCGAGCTCCTCGACGGCGTCGGCATGGCCGACTTCGCCGCGCGGGCCTTCACGAGCTGCTCCGAGGGCGAGCGCGCGCGGATCATGCTTGCCCGCGCGTTGATCACCGAATCCGAGCTGCTCGTCCTCGACGAGCCGGCCGGGGGTCTCGACCTGCCGGGCCGCGAGCTCCTCCTCGCGGCGCTCGGCCGCGCGTTCGCGTCGCGGCCGCGCCTGACCACGCTCACCGTCACCCATCACATCGAGGAGCTCCCGCCCGGAACCACACACGCGCTTCTGCTCGCGCACGGCCGCGTCGTGGCCGCGGGGCCGGTCGGCTCGGTGCTCACCGACGCACTGCTCGAAGAGTGTTTCGGTCTGCCGCTTCGCGTCGAGGAGTCCGCCGGACGCTTTTTTGTCCGGGCGATCTGAGCTCTTCTCCGTGTCCGATCCCCCTGCTGTACGGCACTTTCGCGCGTCGAACGCAGGCGATTCTCGCCGTACCTTTGCAATTCTCCGGGTTGCAGGCGGGATAGAGTTTTTTGGCTGAGCTCCGAATCACCCAATCCGACGACGCGGAGCATTGGAAAGAAGATGAGGTTGGTACGCGGCATACGCAGGGCGTCTGCAGTTACCGCGGTCACGGTTGTGGCCGGTCTCGGCGTGGCCGCGATCGCCTTCGCGTCGGCGCAGGCCACACACGCCTCCGACGTCACGACCTCGAATCCGCCCTCACACATCTTCCAGATCAACGTGGCGAAGGGGACGCTCGGCGCGCTGCGCGCCGATGCGCAGGCCTCGAGCTACATCGCGTACTGGCACGTGCCGGACTACATCGGTCGGCTCGAGTCGTCCTCGAAGGTCGAGATGCTCTGGAGCAAGAGCATCAAGCCGGGCGACGCCTGGGCAACGGCGACGCTGAAGAACGCCGGCTCGACCGTCGTCACCCAGCTGCGCTTCGCCGGGCTCTTCCGGACGACGCACAACGACCGCCGCGGAACGAAGCTCTCGATCTTCCTCTCGCACTGGCCGACGCACGGGCCGCCGCGCCCGGTCTACCTGGCGGGCAAGAAGGTCGAGACGAACGTGGCCGTCAACGGCTTCGTCTTCGCGTTCGGCCTGGACGACCGGCTCGCAGCCGTCTCGCTCGCCGACCCCGCGAACTTCTCGGCGACGCGCTGCGTGATCCCGTCGGTCTGCATCTCCAAGATTCGCTGACCCCGTGACGCCGACTCCCGCCTCTCTCCGGCGCTCCGCCACGGGCGCGCTGCTCTATGCCGCCTCCGCGCGGCGGGTGCTCGTTCGCACCGGCGCCCGCGACCTGACCCAGCGCCTCACGCGCCACGAGGACCGCCTGGCCTTCGTCGTCGGGTCGCCGCGCTCGGGCACGACCTTCCTCGCCGGCGCCATCGCCGGCCAGCCGTCGTTCGTCGACCTCACCGAGGTGACGCCGCTCAAGGCGGCGATCCCCGATCTCGTCGGCCTGCCCGCACCGGACGCGGCCCGGCGGATCCGGCGGATCCTGGAGCGGGTGCGCGTGCTCGCACTCGTGCCGGGCGTGCGCGGTGTCGAGCAGACCCCGGAGACCGCGTTCATCCTCGCCGCAGCGCTGCAGGCCTATCCGCGAGGGCGCGCCGTCCATGCGCTGCGCGATGGCCGCGACGTCGTCTGCTCGCTGCTCGAGAAGGGCTGGCTCAGTTCCGGTCGCGCCGGCGGCGACGATGCGCGCGGCGCCTACGGGGCGCGCGCCCGGTTCTGGGTCGAGCCGGAACGCCTCGAGGAGTTCGAAGCAGCGAGCGACGCGACCCGCGCCGCCTGGTGCTGGCGGCGCTACGTCTCCGCCGCGCGGGCCGCCGCCGGCGAGCGGGTGCTCGAGCTGCGCTACGAGGAGCTGGTCGCCGATCGCGAGGCTGCCGCACGGCGGCTGGCCGCGCATCTCGGCGGCGACGAGCAGGCGCTGCTGCGGGCCCTCGCGCCGGCGCATGCCGACTCGGTCGGCCGCTGGCGGCGCGATCTCTCCGCCGCGCAGCTCGCCGATGTCGAGCGCGAGGCGGGCGCGCTGCTTGCAGAGCTGAATTACTGAGATTTTCGACTCACAGGGTTCTCTAACATCGCTCTAAGACCTGCGCCTTACCGTTCGCCCGTTGGATTCGGGGCACCGGACGACTGAAAGGTGGTTGAAATGAGGCAGATGCGTCTGCAACGGGCCGGGGCTGTGTCCCTGGCTCTCGTGATTGCAGGTGCCGCAAGCGGGAGCGCGTTCGCATCGCCGCAGCGGAATGCCGGTCACGTCCAGGGCACCCGTGGGGGCGGGGGTTTCGTCGACGGCCGGTTTGGTTTCGGTGGCAACGAAGGCGGTGGCGGCCCGGGCGCGTTCGCGGGCCTGGGTGCGGGCTTCGGCCAGGGCGGCCCCGGCGGCGGCGACCGTGACGGCGGCGGTCAGGGCGGGCTCGTTGCCGCCGACGTGCTGACGCCAGCAGCGGCGTTCCTCGGGGTGTCGGTGACGACGCTCGAGGCCGATCTCGCAGGTGGCAAGTCGCTCGCGCAGGAAGCGGTCGCCAAAGGCAAGACGGCGAGCGCGTTGATCACTGCGCTCACGACGTCGGAGCAGAACGTGCTCGACGCCGAAAAGGCGGCCGGCTGGATCACGGCCGCGCAGGAGACGGCGGTGCTGTCGAACCTGACGGACGAGCTCACCGACCTGGTCGACAACGGCCCGACGGTCCCCGCCTCGACGACGAAGCCGCTACTGGATCTCGCGGCGACGTTCCTCGGGATGACGACGTCCGACCTCCAGACCGACCTCAAGGCGGGCAAGTCGCTTGCCGACGAAGCGACGGCGAAGGGGAAGACGGTGGCCGATCTCGTGACGGCACTCGAGGCGCCTGCGAAGACGAAGCTCGACGCGCAGGTCACCGCCGGCACGATCACCCAGGCGCAGGAGACGGCGCTCCTGGCGCGGGCGACGACGCGGCTGACCGCGTTCGTGAACGGCTCGAGCTCGTCCTCGACGAGCACGACGACGAACGCGCTGAAGAAGCTCGTGC
>CAIYXH010000081.1 GCA_903930195.1 uncultured Actinomycetes bacterium
CCACGGCTTCCTGCTGCTCGACGACAAGAAGATCTCCAAGTCGCGCGGGAACATCGTCGACCCCCTCGACCTCGTCGCGGTCTACGGCGCCGATCCGGTGCGGTACTGGTGTGCGCGCGCGGTCTCGTTCGGGCAGGACGGCAGCGCCTCGATCGACGGGATCCGCGAGCGCTACGAGCGCGAGCTCGGCAACGACCTCGGCAACCTGCTCTCGCGGACGACCGCGATGATCGCCCGCTACCGCGACGGGAGCATCCCGGCGCGTGAGGGACGGAACGACGAGCTCGCCCGGATCGTCGACGAGGCGCGCGAGGGGGCGTTCGCCGCCTTCAGCGACTCCGACATCACGGGTGCGATCGACCGGATCTGGACGGTCGTGCGCTGGCTCAACCGCCACGTCACCGAGCAGGAGCCCTGGAAGCTCGCAAAGGACGAGACGCGGGCAGCTGACCTCGACGCCGTGCTCTACGACCTCGCCGACGGCCTGCGCGCCGTCGCCATCGCGCTGTCGGCCTACCTCCCCGAGACCGCTCCGCAGATCCTCACCGCGCTCGGTCAGCCCGGTGAGCTCGACTGGGACAAGGTCGCCTACGGCCTGCTGCAACCGGCGATGGGGATCGAAGGGGCGGCACCGCTCTTCCCGCGCCTCGAGCTCGCAGAGCAGTGATCGATCCCGCATGATCGACACCCATGCGCACCTGGAGCGCGACGAGGCGGGGGAGGTCCTGGCTCGGGCGCGGGTCGCCGGCGTCGACCGCGTGATCGTGGTCGCCACGAGCGTCGCCGGCGCGCATGAGGCGCTTGCGATCGCCGACGAGCATGACGGCGTCTACGCGAGCCTCGGGATCCATCCCCACGAAGCTGCGACCGCCGGCGACGCCGAGCTCGCCGAGCTGAGCGCGCTGCTCGCGCACCCCAAGGCGGTCGCCGTCGGCGAAACGGGTCTCGACTACTTCCGCGACTACGCCCCTGCCGCCGACCAGGCGCGCGTGTTCGAGGGGCAGCTGGCGCTCGCCGCCGAGCTCGGGAAGCCGGTCGTGATCCATACGCGCGCGGCGGACGCCGACACGCACGCGGCCCTCGAGGCGTTCGCCGGGACGGTGGTGCTCCACTGCTTCTCCTCGCCCGAGCTGCTCGAGCCGGCACTCGCGCACGGCTGGTACGTCTCGTTCGCGGGGAACGCGACCTTCCCGAAGGCGCCGGAGCTGCGCGAGGCGGCCGCGCGCGTCCCCGCCGACCGGATCCTCGCCGAGACCGACAGCCCCTATCTGGCGCCGCAGCCCGTCCGCGGCTCCCGCAACGAGCCGGCGAACGTCATGCACACCCTCGCCGTGCTCGCCGCGGCGCGGGGCGACGACCCTGCAGCGCTTGCCGCGCAGATCGACGCGAACGCGACGGCGGCGTTCGGCCTGTGAGAGTCGCGAAGAAGGCGCTCGGCCAGCACTTCCTGGTCGACGAGAACATCCTCGGCGTGATCGGCCGTCTCTCGGAGCTCGAGCCGGACGACGTCGTCCTCGAGGTAGGCCCGGGCCTCGGCATCCTCACCCGCTACCTGGCCGACCGGGTCGCGCACGTCCATGCGGTCGAGCTCGACCGCTCGCTCGAGCCCGACCTCGTCGGCATCGCGCGCGTCGAGCTGCACTGGGGCGACGCGCTCGCGCTCGACCTCGCCGCGTTCGCGCCCGCCGCGGGGAAGCTCGTCGCGAACTTGCCGTACAACGTGGCCACCCCGATCGTCGCCGAGAGCCTCGACGGGATTCCCTCGCTCGAGCAGTGGTGCGTGATGGTGCAGCGTGAGGTCGCCGACCGGTTCTTCGCGCAGCCGGGGACGAAGGCCTACGGCGCCGTGTCGGTGCTGCTGCAGCTCGTCACCGAGCGCACCGGCTTCCACCCGGTCTCGCGCGAGGTCTTTCGCCCGAAGCCGAACGTCGAGTCGGCGCTCGTCGCCTTCCGGCGCATCGCCCCCGCGATCCCGCCCGGCGTTCGCGCGGTCGTCGAGGGGGCATTCGGCCACCGCCGCAAGACGCTTGCGAACTCGCTCGCCCTCTCCGGCCTCGTCTCGCGCGACGCGGCCGCCGCAGCGGTGACGGCGCTCGGCCACGATCCGGCGATCCGTGCGGAGAGGCTCGAGCCCGCAGAGTTCGTCGCGCTCACGGAGGCGCTCGGGTGAAGGCGCTCGCCCATGCGAAGATCAACCTCGCGCTTGCGGTCGGCCCGATCCGGCCCGACGGCCTGCACGAGGTGACGACGCTGATGCAGCGCCTCGAGCTCGCAGACGTCCTCGAGCTCGACGACGCCGAGACCCTGACGGTTGAGGGGTTCGCCGAGGACACGCTCGTTCGCCGCGCACTCGAGTCCGTCGCCGAGGCCGCGGGCGCAGAGGCGCGCTGGCGCGTCCGTCTCGAGAAGCGGATCCCCGTCGCAGCCGGGCTCGGCGGCGGGAGCTCCGATGCCGCTGCGGCGCTGCGGCTGGCGAACGGCGCGCTCGGCGGCCCGCTGGACGCCTCCGAGCTGCACCGGCTCGCACGCGCGCTCGGCGCGGACGTGGCGTTCTTCCTCGCCGAGGGCCCGCAGCTCGCGACGGGGGAGGGCTCCGTGCTCGAGCCGGTCGCGCTGCCACAGGACTACGCGGTGCTGCTGCTCCTCCCGCATGGAGCCGTCAAGGCGTCGACCGGTGAGATCTACTCCGACTTCGACGGGGCGGAGGGCTTCGCCGACCGGGCGGAGTGCATCCGTGCGCTGGCCGGCTCCGCGCGGACGGGGCGCGACCTCGCCGAGCTGCCGTCGAACGATCTCGCCCGCTCGCCGCTCGCCGCAGAGCTGCTGGCGCACGGGGCGTTCCGGTCCGACGTGAGCGGCGCCGGGCCGACCCTGTACGGCCTCTTCGACACCGCGGCCGAGGCCGAGCGTGCCGCGGCGGCGCTGGGGCACCTCGGCGCGAGCTGGAGCCTGGCACCGGCCTGGTAGCTTTGCCGTGATGTCGAGCGACATCGCTGCCAGCAGCCCGTCCGCGCCCGCGCGCTACCTGCGTCGGCACCGCGTCCGCATCACGCTCTGGATCGCAGCAGCAGAAGGGGTGCTGACCCTCTTCCACGCGATCCCGCATCTGGCGGTCTACGCCCTGGCGGTCGTCGCGATCGCGTTCTGGGCGGCGACCGGCCGCACGTACCGCTCGCTCACCGCCCGGCAGGCGAGCTGGATCTTCGCCGCCTCGCAGGCGCTCGCGGTGCTCGTCCCGGTTGTCTGGTTCGTCGCCAGGGCCGTCGCGATCGGCGTGATCGTCGTCCTCGCGATCGGTGCGCTGATCTTCCTCTTCCTCGACCGCGAACGGTCGTAGGCACCGACCTGCCTTCGCGGAGGCGAGCCGTATACTCGGCCTCAGTGGGGCGTAGCCAAGCGGTAAGGCAGCGGGTTTTGGTCCCGCGATCCCAGGTTCGAATCCTGGCGCCCCAGCCATCCTCAACCACCTGATGACCGAGATGCCGATCGCAGCAGTGGTGATGGCCGCGGGGCTTGGAACCCGCATGAAGTCCGCCGTCCCGAAGCACCTGCACCCGCTGCTCGGGCGCCGGATGGTCGACTGGGTGATCGCCGCTGCCAAGGCGAGCGGGGCGGACCGCGTGGTCATCGTCACCTCGCCGAGCGCGCGTGACGCATTCGGGGGCAGCGAGGTCGCGATCCAGGAGACCCCGCGCGGCACCGGCGACGCCGTGCGCGCGGCGCGGACGGCACTCGAAGGCTTCACGGGCGACATCGTCGTCCTGAACGGCGACGTGCCCGGTCTCTCCGCGGGCCTGATGCTCGACCTTGTGGCAACGCACCGGCGCGAGGCGGCGTCGGCGACGGTGCTCTCGTTCGAGCCGCCCGACGTGCGCTCCTACGGCCGCATCGTCCGCGATGGCTCCGGCCATCTGGCCCGGATCGTCGAGGCGGGTGACGCCTCGCCCGAGGAGCTCGCTCTCGGCGAAGTGAACTCCGGCATCTACGTCTTCCGGGCCGAGAAGCTCTGGCCCGCGCTCGAACGGCTCGAGCCGCACAACGCGCAGGGTGAGCTCTACGTCACGGACACGCTCGGCTTCCTCGTCGACGACGGCGAGCCGGTCGCCGTGCACATCGCGCCCGATCCGTTCGAAGTCGAGGGCATCAACACCCGCGTCGAGCTCGCTGCGGCCGCAGCGAGGCTGCGCGACCGGATCAACCGCGCGCACATGCTCGCCGGGGTCACGATCGTCGATCCGCAGACCGCCTGGATCGAGCCCGACGTGCAGATCGAGCCCGACGTCGTGATCCATCCCTTCGTCGAGCTGCGCGGTGAGACGACGATTGCCTCGGGCGCTGAGATCAACGCGCACACGGTCGCGATCGACGCGACGATTGGGCCTGAGGCCCTCGTCGGGCCCTTCTGTTACCTTCGGCCGGGCGCGGTCCTCGAGGCCGACGCGAAGGCCGGGACCTTCGTCGAGCTCAAGAACGCCCACATCGCCCGAGGAGCAAAAGTGCCGCATCTCTCGTATATCGGTGACGCCGAGATCGGTGAGCGCACGAACGTCGGCGCCGGCACGATCACGGGGAACTTCGCCCATCAGCCGGGTAGGCCCAAGGGCCGCACGACGATCGGCAAGGACGTCAGGGTCGGCATTCAGAATGGACTCGTCGCACCGGTCGAGATCGGAGACGGGGCTTGGACGGGAGCAGGGTCGACCATCACCAAGGATGTGCCCTCCAAGGCGCTCGGGATCGCACGCGCGCGCCAGGAGAACAAGGAGGGCTATGCCGATCGGCAGCGGGGCGAGTGAGGTTGCGCTCCCGGGGCTCGAGCTCGCGGGTGGTGAAGTGATTGCTCCGCAGCCGGGGCACTGGATCGAGCGCGGGCCGCAGAAGCGGCTGATGGTGTTCGCCGGCCGCTCGCATCCCATTCTCGCCAAGGACATCGCCGACCACCTCGGCGTCGAGCTCGGCGAGCTCGAGGCGCGCAGCTTCGAGAACGGCGAGACCTACGTCCGCTACGACGAGTCGATCCGCGGCTCCGACCTCTTCTTGGTGCAGACGGGCTGCGACCCGATCGACCAGAACCTGATGGAGCTCCTGCAGCTGATCCAGGCGGCGAAGCTCGGCTCGGCGAAGCGCATCACCGCCGTGATCCCGCTCTTCCCCTACGCGCGTCAGGACCGAAAGGCGAAGCCGCGCGAGCCGGTGACCGCCCGTCTCGTCGCCGATCTGCTCCAGACCGCCGGAGCCGACCGGATCCTGACGATGGACCTCCATGCCGGCCAGATCCAGGGCTTCTTCACGATCCCCGTCGACCACATGACGGCGCTGCCGCTCTTCGCGCGCCACTTCCGCGACCGCGGTCTCCTCGGCGACGGCGTCGTCTCGGTCTCGCCGGACACCGGCCGCGCGAAGCAGGCCGAGCGCTTCGCCGAGATGATCGAGTCGGACTTCGCGATCATGCACAAGTCGCGCCCGGCGCCCGACGTCGCGCAGGTGAGCGGCAGCGTCTCCGAGATCGCCGGCCGCGTCCGCGGCAAGCGCGCGATCATCGGCGACGACGTGATCATGACCGGCGGCACGATGCTCGCGAACGTCCGCGCGCTCAAGGAGCACGGGGTCGCCGAGGTCTGGATCTTCGCGACCCACGGCGTCTTCTGCGGTGAGAGCCTGGAGCGCTTCGGCGCAGCGGAGGAGATCGACGGGATCGTCGTCACCGACACGGTGCCGATCGACCCGCTGCGGAAGCCCGAAAAGCTGACGATCCTCCCGATCGGGAGCCTCCTCGCCGAGACGATCATGAACGTCTTCGCCGACGACTCGGTCTCGGCGATCTTCGGCGGCGAAAACCAGCTGTTCTAGACGGTTTGCGCGGGTATACCCCGATCCAAATCGTCACAAACGCTTCCTCTGGACGACCCTCCGATCGGTCGGCTATCCTGCGCCCCGTTCGGGATTTCCTTTTTTGAAACGGAGGGTTCAATGCTTTCCAGCAAGATCGGCCGTCGTACCGGCCTCGGCCTCGTCGTCATGGTGTTCACCCTGGCGTTCCTCGCCCCGGTGGCGCTGAGCGCAAAGAGCGCGTCCACCGCCGCAGCTCCGAAGGTCGTCGGTACTCCGGCCAAGGGCAAGGCGGTCTTCGCGAGCACGTGCGGTATCTGCCATGTCCTCAAGGCAGCGGCGTCGACCGGCGCCATCGGCCCGAACCTCGACAAGGTCGGCCCGAAGCTGACCGAGGCGACGATCATCAAGGCCGTGACCAACGGCGGTGCCTCGGTCATGACCAAGGCGCAGCTCGCCGCGCACTCGACGCAGATGTCGCCGTACAAGGGCACGCTGTCCGCGACGCAGATCAACAACTTCGGCCAGACCCCGACGCGGCTCTTCGACAAGCCTCACCCCGCCCGCACCGTCCCTGACGTGCTCCGCCGCGCCCCCGCCG
>CAIYXH010000082.1 GCA_903930195.1 uncultured Actinomycetes bacterium
CACATCGCGGACGTGTCGCACTTCGTCCCCGTCGGCTGCCCGCTCGACCTCGGCGCCGCCGAGCGCGCGCTCTCGACCTACGTCCCGGGGATCGTCGCCCCGATGCTCCCGCACGACCTCGCCGACGACGCCTGCTCGCTCCGCCCGCACGTCGAGCGGCTCTGCGTCACGGTCGAGATGCCGCCGGGCGACGGCGAGCCGACGTTCTACCGCTCCGTGATCCGCTCCGACGCGCGCCTCACCTACGGCGAGGCCCAACGGAACGACGCGACCCCGGAGATCCAGGAGCAGCTTGCCCTCGCGAACGAGGTGGCTTCGGAGCTTCGCCGCCGACGCTTCGCCCGCGGCGCGCTCGAGGTGCAGACGCCGGAGCTCAACTTCGCTTTCGCCAACCATCAGCCCGCCAAGGCCTGGATGGAGTCCGAGCCGCACTCGCACATGCTGGTCGAGGAGCTGATGATCCGGGCCAACGAGCACGTCGGCGCGTTCCTCGCCGGCCGCAACCGCGAGGCGCTCTTCCGGGTGCACGAGCCGCCGGAGCCCTTCGCGATCGCGGCGCTCGTCGCGAAGCTGACGGCGCTCGACGTCCCGACGCCCCCGATTCCCGAGCACCTCAGCTCGCAGCAGGCCGCCGAGCTCGCCGGCGAGATCTCGCGGATGGTCAGCGCCTACACCGCGTCGAGCGGACGGGGAAAGGAGGCGTTCGGCTCGCTCGTCCTCCGCGCGCTGAAACAGGCGCGCTACGCCCCGCAGAACCTCGGCCACTCCGGCCTCGCGAGCGTCGCCTACTGCCACTTCACCTCGCCGATCCGCCGCTACCCCGACCTCGTCGTCCACCGCGCGCTCCTCCACGAGCTCGGCGTGAGCGACGAGCCCGCGCCGCACGACCTCTCAGCGCTCGCCGAGCATGCCTCGACGCGCGAACGCGACTCCGCGAAGCTCGAGCACCGCGCCGACGACATCTGCCTCGCCTGGCTCCTCGACGACACGCTGCTCGACCTCGGCTGGGAGCACCGCTTCGACGGCGAGATCATCGGCGTGATCGGCTCGGGGCTCTTCGTTCGCTTCGGCGAGGTCTTCGAGGGCTACATCCCGGCGCGCCGGCTGCCCGGCGAGTACTTCGAGCTGAACGACACCGGCACCGCGCTGGAGGGGCGCCGCTCGGGCACGGCGTTCCGGCTGGGCGACCCGATCAAGGTGAAGGTGGAGTCGATCTCCCGCAACGAGGGCAAGGTCGAGCTCACACCCGTGTTTGAGAGCGAGCCACGCAGGGCATCGCTGCCTCAAGGTGGAAATCGGGTCGAGCCTCGCCCAGGCCCGCGCCGCACGCGGCCTTCGTCTCGCAGACGCTGAGCGGCTGACGCTTCTGCGCGCGCGGCATCTCCTCGCCCTCGAGGAGGATCGCTTCGCGGATCTCTCCGGCCGCACGTATGCGAAGGCGTTCCTGCGCACCTACGCGACGGCGCTCGGGCTCGACGCCGACGCGCTCGTCGCGCGGTTCGAGCTGGAGGTGCCCGACGTGGAGGAGCCGATCCAGGTGCCGCGGCTGCGTCGCCGGCGCCAGGTGCCGATGCGGCTCGTCGCGGGCAGCGTCGCCGTCGTGGCCGTGATCGGCTACGTCGCCTGGGCCGGCTTCAGTGGCGGCGCGAGCCCGTCGACAGCCCTGTCACCCGGCGTTGCGCACGCCGCTGCACCGGTCAAGCACGTCGCGATCGTGGCCCCGAAGCCGGCAATCGCGCGCCCGCTCCTGATCGCTGCGACGAACGGCTCGTGTTGGCTCGAGGTGCGCAAGGGTGGCCCGACCGGCTCTGTCCTCTACAAGGGAACCCTCGCGGAGGGAGCGAAGCTGCACTTCGCCGCCGCCAAGGTCTGGCTCCGGGCCGGCGCACCGTCTGTGCTCACGGTGAGCCGTGGCGCAAAGCACATCGGGGGGCTCCTCACGAGCGGCCCGCTCGACCTGATCGCTTAGATCAGGCGCCGCTCGGCGGCCCAGCGCGTCAGCTCGGCGCGCGAGGTGAGCTGCAGCTTGCGGAGGACGCTCGAGACATGACTCTCGATGGTCTTCACCGAGAGGTGCAGCCGCGCCGCGATCTCCTTGTAGCGGTACCCGCGCGCGATCAGCTGCAGCACCTCGCGCTCGCGCGGGGTGAGCTCGTCGAGCTCGGTGTCGGAGTGCACCCGCTCGCCGGCGCGGAACGCGTCGAGCACGAAGCCGGCGAGCCGGGGCGAGAAGACCGCGTCGCCGTCGCGTACCCGGCGGATGGCGTCGGCGAGCTCGTCGCCTGAGATCGTCTTCGTGACGTAGCCGCGGGCGCCGGCGCGGATCACGCCGATGACGTCTTCGGCCGCGTCCGAGACCGACAGCGCGAGGAACTTCACGCCGGGCCGCTCGGGTGCGATCTGGGCAATGACGGCCTCGCCGCCGCCGTCGGGGAGGTGCACGTCGAGAAGGACGACGTCGGGATCGGTCTCGCGGATCAGCGGCACGGCTTCGGCGACCGATTCGGCCTCGCCGAGGATCTCGACGCTGTCCCCGAGCTCGCCGCGCACCCCGGCGCGGAAGAGGGTGTGGTCGTCGACGATCACGACGCGGGGCTTCATGCGCGCCCTCGCGGCAGCACGAGCTCGACCTCGGTGCCCTCGCCGGGGGCCGAGGTGATCGTGGCGCAGCCGCCGGCGCGGGTCAGGCGACCCTCGATCGACTCCGAGAGCCCCTTGCGGTCGGCCGGGACGGCCGAGCGGTCGAAGCCGGCGCCGCGATCGCGCACGAACACGCTCACGCGGTCGTCGGAGGCCTCTGCGTAGACCGACACCTCAGGCTCCCCCGAGAACTTCGCCGCGTTCTGCATGGCCTCACGGGCCGCGAGGACGACGGCGCGGACGTCGTCGTCGAGGTCGCAGTCCCCGCCGCTTGCGAGCTCGATCCGCACGCCGTGCAGCTCCTCGACCTCTTCGGCGGCGCCCGTGAGCGCACCGACGAGCGTGTCGCCCCGGGTGTGCCCGTCGGCGAAGAGCCAGGAACGAAGCTCGCGCTCCTGCCGCCGCGCGAGCGCCGTGATGCGCGCCGGGTCGTCGACGTGCCGCTGGATCAGCGCGAGCGTCTGCAGGACGGAGTCATGCACCCGGGCCGCGATCTCCTCGCGCTCCTCGGAGCGGATCAGGATCACGCGCTCCTCTTCGCGCTCCCGGATGAGCTGCCATACCCACGGCCCGACGATGAGCAAGAGGCCCCCGATGACGGCCCCGGAGGCGAGCAGCGACGTGTGTGCGCCGCCACGGGTCAGTAGCAGGCCGATCCCCGCCGCCGCGGCGACGAGCCCGGCGAGCGAGAGCGGCTTGTCGGGCCGCAGCGAGCCGCCCTGCCGCCAGATCCAGGTGAGGCCGACGGCGATCAGGACGACCGCGAGGATCGCGTGCCCCGAGAGCCCCAGGCCGTGCAGGGTGAGCGATCCCGCGGAGAGGAGCGGCAGCACGGCGAGCCAGCGATGCTCCCGCATCCAGAGCCAGAGCGCGATGTAGAGCGCGATGCCGGCCCCGGCGGCGAGCGCGAGGAGGGCGAAGA
>CAIYXH010000083.1 GCA_903930195.1 uncultured Actinomycetes bacterium
CGTGCCCGTGCCGTGCGCGTTGATGTAGCCGACGCGCTCGGGCGCAACGCCTGAGCTCTCGAGCGCCGTGCGCATCATCGCGGTGACGCCCTCGGAGTTCGGGTCGGGCTGCGCGAGGTGGTGGGCATCGTTCGACGAGCCGTAGCCGAGCACCTCGGCGTAGATCGTGGCGCCGCGCGCAACGGCGCGATCCCAGTCCTCGACGAGCACCGCGCCCGCACCTTCGGCCATCACGAAGCCGGCGCGGGTCGCGTCGAACGGGCGTGACGAAAGCGTCGGGTCGTCGCCGTCGGGCGAGAGGCCGCGCATCGCCGTGAAGCCCGCGAGCATGATCGGAGCCACGCAGGCCTCGGTGCCGCCCGCGATGATCGCGTCGGCCTGGCCGCGCTTGATCATCTCGGCGGCCTCGCCGATCGCGTGCGAGCCGGTCGCGCAGGCCGAGACGACCGCGTGGTTCGGGCCCTTGATCCCGAGCGCGATCGCGAGTTGGCCGGACGCCGTGTCGACGAGGATGTTCGGCAGAAAGCTCGGGTTGACCCGGTCGGGGCCACGTTCGAGCAGCGTCTGCACCTGGTCGGCGACGCCGGCGATCCCGCCGACGGCGGAGCCGAAGACGATGCCGACCCGTGTGGGGTCGAAGTCCTTCAGACCGGAGTCGTCGAGCGCCTCGCGGCCGGCCGCCAGCGCGAAGAGGACGTTGCGCTCGAGCTTCCGCAGCTCCTTCGGCGGGGCGAGGCCCTCGGAATCGAAGTTCTTGACCTCTCCGGCCACCGTGATCGGGTAGCCGGTCGTGTCGAACGAGCTGATGTGGTCGAGGCCGCTCTCGCCTGCGAGCGCCGCGCGCCAGGTCGAGGGCGCGTCGAGACCGAGCGGCGTCACCGCTCCGATGCCTGTGACGGCGACCCGGCCCATCTGTCGAGCTTAGTCGTATCGTTACCCCGTGCCCGCCGCTTCCATCCCGTTCCCGCCGATGGAGGCCGATCTCGTCCGCGAGCTGCCGGTGGGCGAGGGCTGGCAGTACGAGCCGAAGTGGGACGGATTCCGCGGCGTGATCGAGAACGTCGGCGGCGAGCTCGCGGTCTGGTCGCGGAGCGACAAGCCGCTCCTCCGCTACTTCCCCGAGCTGCGACCGCTCGGCGAGCTGCTGCCGCCGAACTCGGCACTCGACGGCGAGATCGTGATCGTCCGCGACGGCGCGCTCGACTTCGACGCGATGCAGATGCGCCTCCATCCGGCCGAGTCGCGGATCCGCAAGCTCTCCGCCGAGATCCCGGCGGAGTTCGTGGCCTTCGACATCCTGCTCTGGGACGGCAAGCCGATCTGGAAACAGCCGCTCGCCGAACGCCGCGCCGAGCTCGAGCGCCGGGCGAACGGCTTCCGGCTCTCGCCCGCGACAGGCGACATCACCGAGGCGCAGGGCTGGCTCGACCGCTTCGAGAGTCTCGGCCTCGACGGCGTGATCGCGAAGCGCCTCGACGCCGTGTACCTGCCCGGCTCGCGCGAGGCCGTCGTCAAGGTGAAGGAGCACAAGACGGCCGACTGCGTCGTTGTCGGGATCCGCTGGAAGGGCGACCGCGAGCAGGTCGCGACCCTGCTCCTCGGCCTCTACCGCGAGGACGGCGGCATGGACTACGTCGGCTCCTGCGCCGTCGCCGCGAAGACGCGCGCCGAGGTCGCGGCCCGCGTCCTGCCGCTGCTCGAGGAGCGCGAGGACTGGGGCGGCTTCTCGGAGCCGAACCGCTGGGGCAGCGGCGAGCTGCAGGAGGCGCCGCTGCGGCCCGAGCTCGTCGTCGAGGTGCGCTACGACAAGGTGCAGGGCAGCCGTTTCCGCCACGGCACGAAGCTCCTCCGCTGGCGCGAGGACAAGGCACCCGCGGACTGCACCTGGCGCGAGCTCCGCCCACCCAAGGGCGCCGAGTCCGTCGAGAAGCTCTTCGGCTAGCCGCTCATGTCGACCGCGTGCACCTTCAGCGGCTCGATCGTGACGACGACGCGGGTCTCGCCTGGGGCGTCGTAGCCGCTGACGTCGGTGTCGTACTTCGCGCCGATGATCTTGGCGAAGGCGTAGTCGTCGTCGGGCTCGAGCGTTGCGTTGCCGCGCACCTCGAGGTAGCGGAACTGGTTCTGCGGGTCGAGGATGAAGAGGCTGCATCCGGGGCGGGTCCGAAGGTTCTGCGTCTTCTTGCGGCTCCCGTTGAGCGAGAGCTTGAGCCGGTCGCTTGCCGCGTCGTAGAAGAACCAGACCGCAGTCATCTGCGGGAGCCCTGCGCCGTCGATCGTGGCGAAAGCGGCGACCTGTGCGTCGAGCAGGTCGTGATGAGATTCCGGAATAGAGGTCATGCGGCCATTCTGGCTCAGGGACTGTCCCCGGCGCAGCCGGGGCCTGTCCCGAATTGCGCCCGGCGCTGCGAACGTCGGGACAGACCCCGCGAGCGCGGGGACAGTCCCTACGTCACGCCCAATGCTGCAAGCTTGGGTGCGAGCGAGACCGCCTGCTCCCACATGCCCGCCATCGGGTCGCCGACCGCTGCGACGCGGGCGACCATCGTCTCGAGCGTGAAGACAGAGGGATCCACCGACGGCACCTCGTCCCAGAGCAGCGGCGCCGAGACGCGTGCGTCCGGCACGGGCCGCGCCGAGTACGCGCAGGCGATCGTCCGGTCGCGCGCGTTCTGGCCGAAGTCGACGAAGACGCCTTTGCGGTCTGCGACGCGCCAGGTGGTGGTTGCAATTTCCTGGTCGCCGATCCGCCGCTCGACCTCCTCGGCCAATGCCTTCGCGAACCGCCGCACCGCCGGGAACGGCAGCTCCGGCACGATCGGCGCGAGGATGTGGAAGCCGGTCGCGCCGGAGGTCTTCGGAAACGACGGGAGTCCGAGCTCGTCCATCACCTCGCGGACGACGAGGGCGATGGTCCGGACGTGCTCCCACTGCCCGTCGGCGCTCGGGTCGAGGTCGATCAGGAGGTAGTCGGGCAGCTCGAGCTCGGGCACGCGCGAGTGCCAGGTGTGGAGCTCGATGCAACCCAGGTTGATCGCCCAGGCGAGCGCGGCCTCGTTGTCGAGGATCGCGAACACGGTCGAGTGGCCGCTCGGGAACGAGACCGGCACCTCGCCGACGTAGTCGGGATGCTTGGCCGGCACGCGCTTCTGATGGAAGAAGTCCGCGGCGACGCCGTTCGGGAACCGCTTCATGTGGAAGGGCCTCCGGCGGAGGTGCGGCAGCGCCTGGTCGGCGACCGAGAGGTAGTAGGCGACGAGGTCGCCCTTCGTCAGCCCGCGCTCGGGGAAGAACACCTTGTCGGGGTTCGAGAACGCGACCTCGTGTGAGCCGACCTGCATCGGTATTCTCGCAGCCTATGCGCCGCACGCTCCTCATCTTCGTCCTGACCGCCCTCGTCGCTGCTGCGGCTGCCGGCGCCACCCCGTCGCGGGTCGCAACGACGACCGCCGCCTCCGCCTCGTGCGCGAAGGCGAGCCTGGCGACGGTCAAGGACGGGACGCTGACGATCGGCACCGACAACCCGGCCTACCCGCCCTGGTACGGCGGCGCCGCAGGCCACGGTTGGAAGGTCGCCGACCCGACGAGCGGCAAGGGCTTCGAGTCGGCGGTCGCCTACGCGGTCGCGAAGAAGCTCGGCTTCACGCGCGCGCAGGTCAGCTGGACGTACGTGCCGTTCGCGAAGTCGTTCGCTCCCGGCCCGAAGAGCTTCGACTTCGACATCAACCAGATCTCGTACACCGCAGCCCGCGCCAAGGTCGTCACGTTCAGCTCCTCGTACTACGACGTGAACCAGGCGGTCGTGGTGCTGAAGGGCTCGCCGATCTCCAAGGTGCGGACGGTCGCCGGCCTCGCCAAGTACAAGCTCGGCGCGGAGCTCGGCACCACGAGCTACGCGTACATCGAGGCGCACGTGAAGCCGAGCCAGAAGGCGTCGGTCTTCCCGAACGACGCCGGGGCGACGCTGGCGCTCAAGAACACGCAGATCGACGGGCTCGTCGTCGACCTGCCGACGGCCTTCTACATCACGAGCGCCGAGCTCTCCGGCGCAACGGAGCTCCAGTTCCCGAGCGTCAAGGGCGGCGAGCATTTCGGGATGACGTTCCAGAAGGGCAATCCGCTCGCCGCCTGCGTCGACTCGGCGATCGCGAGCCTGAAGCAGTCCGGCGCCCTCGCCAAGATCCAGCAGCAGTGGCTCGCGAAGGCGACCGGAGCACCGGTCCTGAAGTAGCCGGCCCCGAGGGGCCGCCGGACATTCGAGACTGGCGCCTGCGCGGCGACGCGCGGAACGTCACGATCGCGCTCGGCTCGACGGTGGTGGTCGCGGCGCTGCTCGTCGTCGGGGTCACGCACGCTCCCGGCTGGTCGAACGTCCGCGAGACGTTCTTCGACTGGGGCCAGTTCACGAGCACGTTCCCGGAGATCGCCGACGCGTTTCTCCTCAACGTGAAGATCTTCTCGATCTCGGAGGCGATCATCCTCGTCGCGGCCCTCGCCCTCGCCGTCGTGCGGAGCCTGCCGGGGCCGGTCTTCTTCCCGCTGCGGGCGCTCGCGATCGCCTATGCCGACTTCTTCCGCGGGGTGCCGACGATCCTCGTGATCGCACTGCTCGGCTTCGGCGCGCCTGCGCTCGGCCTGAAGCACGTCCCGACCTCGACGACCTTCTGGGGGATCGTCGCGCTCGTCCTCGTCTACACGGCGTACGTCTCGGAGGTCTACCGCGCCGGGATCGAGTCGGTGCATCCGTCGCAGGAGGCGGCGTCGCGCTCGCTCGGCCTCTCGCGGTGGCAGACGACGCGGCACGTGATCCTGCCGCAGGCCGTCAGGCGCGTGATCCCGCCGCTCCTCAACGACTTCATCGGCTTGCAGAAGGACACGGCGCTCGTCGGCATCCTCGGCGCGATCGAGGCGTTCAACCAGGCGCAGATCGACGTCGACGCGTCGTTCAACTTCACGCCGTACCTGGCGGCGGCGCTGCTCTTCGTCGCGGTGACGATCCCGCTCGCGCGCTTCACCGACTGGCTCGTCCTGCGCGACCGGCGCCGGCGGCAGAGCGGGGGAGTGGCGTGAGCGCGCTCACCGTGCAGGGCGTGCACAAGTCGTTCGGCCGGGCGGAGGTGCTCTGCGGCATCGACCTGCACGTCGCCGAGCACGAGGTCGTCTGCCTGATCGGCGCCTCGGGCTCGGGGAAGTCGACGCTCCTGCGTTGCGTGAACCTGATCGAGCCGGTCGACCGTGGCCGGATCGTCGTCGCGGGGGAGGAGATCACGGCCCGCGGCACCGACGTCAACCGGGTGCGGCAGCAGATCGGGATCGTCTTCCAGTCGTACAACCTCTTCCCGCACATGAGCATCCTCCGCAACGTCACGCTCGCGCCCCGGACGGTGCTCGGCCTCTCGCAGAGGGACGCCGACGAGCGCGCGCTCGAGCTGCTGCGCCGCTTCGGGCTCGCCGACCGCGCCCGCGACTATCCCGACCGGCTCTCGGGCGGCCAGCAGCAGCGCGTCGCGATCGTCCGCGCGCTCGCGATGCAGCCCGAGCTGATGCTGCTCGACGAGGTGACGAGCGCGCTCGACCCGGAGCTCGTCGCCGAGGTGCTCGAGGTCGTCCGCGAGCTCGCCGACGGCGGGATGACGATGGTGATCGCCACGCACGAGATGGGCTTCGCCCGGGAGATCGCCGACCGCGTCTGCTTCCTCGACGGCGGGCAGATCCTCGAGCAGGGCGCACCGGAGCAGATCTTCACCGAGCCGCAGGAGACACGCACCCAGCAGTTCCTGGCGCGCATCGTCGCGGCCGGCCGCATGTAGGACGGGGGTACGCTCTGGCCATGCTCGACGATCCGACCGCCAGTGTCGAGGCGATGCTGGAGCCGCTGGACGACTTCCTCGTCATCCAGCCGCTCGACGAGTCCGAGACGGCTTCGGGGCTGATCGTCCCGATCAACGAGGCCGCGCAGTGCACGAGCGGGATCGTGGCCGCGATCGGCCCGGACGTCGTCGGTGTCGAGCCGGGCGACAAGGTGCTCTAGGAATGACTTGGAAGGTTTGGCTGACATGGCGGCCCTTATAGCACGCGCCTGTTATGGCGCGATGCCCCAAAGAAAAAGAGCCGCACCCGAAGGTACGGCTCTCTTCCCGTGA
>CAIYXH010000084.1 GCA_903930195.1 uncultured Actinomycetes bacterium
CTGGCCACCGACCTGCGTGCGCTCCTGCCGCTGGTCGCCCCTCTGCTCTCCGGCCACAGCGACGTGGCCATCGGCAGCCGGCTTGCGCACAGCGCGCGGGTGGAGCGCGGCACCAGGCGCGAGGTCATCTCGCGCTGCTACAACCTCATCCTCAAGGTCGCCCTGCGCAACCGCTTCACGGACGCGCAGTGCGGGTTCAAGGCCGTGAGCCGCGACGTGGCCCGCAGCGTGGTGCCGCACGTGGCCGACGACCAGTGGTTCTTCGACACGGAGCTGCTCGTGCTCGCCGAGCGCGCGGGCCTCCGGATCCACGAGGTGCCGGTCGACTGGGTCGACGACCCGGACTCGCGCGTCGACATCGTGGCGACCGCGGTTGCCGACCTGCGCGGCGTCGCGCGCCTCGTGCGCGGCGGGCCGCGGCTGCCGTTGCCGGCTGCAGATGGCTACGCGCCGTCGTTCGGGATGCAGGTGCTCCGCTTCGGCGTCATCGGCGCGATCTCGACGCTCGCCTATCTCCTGCTCTACCTCCTGCTCCGCGGCTCGCTCGGCGCGCAGGGTGCGAACGCGCTCGCGCTGCTCGTCACCGCCGTCGCGAACACGGCTGCGAACCGCCGCCTCACTTTCGCGATCCGCGGCGCGGAGGGAACGGCGCGCCACCAGGCGCAGGGTCTCGCCGTCTTCGCCCTCGCGCTCGGCCTGACGTCGGGGACGCTCGCGGCCCTCCACGGTCTCGACGCGGATCCCTCGCGCGCGCTCGAGGTTGCGGTGCTCGTCGGCGCGAACCTCGTCGCGACCGTGCTCCGATTCGTCCTGCTCCGCTCCTGGGTCTTCCGGGCGAAGCGGGTCGCGCCATGACGACGGCGACAGGCGACGTCTACCGGCCCGACGCTCCGGCTGTGCGCTCGCGGCTCGCCGCGTTCGCGCGCGGCCGCACCGACGATCCCGCCTGGGTGCGCCCGGCGCTCCTCGGCCTGCTCGCGACGACGGCGTTCCTCTACCTCGTCGACCTCGGGGCGAGCGGTTGGGCGAACGCCTTCTACTCGGCGGCCGTGCAGGCGGGCTCGACGAGCTGGAAGGCGTTCTTCTTCGGCTCCTTCGACTCCTCGAACTTCATCACGGTCGACAAGCCGCCCGCCTCGCTCTGGGCGATGGACCTCTCGGCGCGGATCTTCGGTGTCAACGCGTGGAGCATCCTCGTGCCGCAGGCGCTCGAAGGCGTCGCCGCGGTCGGTCTGCTCTACGCGACCGTCCGGCGGCGCTTCTCTCCCGCCGCCGGCCTCCTGGCCGGAGCCGTGATGGCGCTCACGCCCGTCGCGGCGCTGATGTTCCGGTTCAACAACCCGGATGCGCTGCTCGTGCTGCTCCTCGTCGGCGCGGCGTACGCGCTGACCCGGTCGCTCGAGCGCCGGCGGCACGCGCTGGCTCTGCCTCGCAGGCGCGCTGATCGGCTTCGGCTTCCTCGCGAAGATGCTGCAGGCGTTCCTCGTCGTCCCGGGCTTCGCGCTCGTCTACCTCGTCGCGGCGCCCGTGCCGACCCTTCGCCGGCTCTGGCAGCTCGCGCTCTCGGGCGTCGCGCTCGTCGTCGCCGCGGGCTGGTGGGTCGCGATCGTCGAGCTGTGGCCGGCCGGCAGTCGCCCGTACATCGGCGGCTCGCAGAACAACAGCATCCTCGATCTGATCTTCGGGTACAACGGCTTCGGCCGGATCACGGGCAACGAGACCGGCAGCGTCGTCGGCGGGCAGACCTTCGGCGCCGGCACGAACGGCGGCGGCGCCGGCATGTGGGGCTCGACCGGGATCGGGCGGCTGTTCGGCAGCGAGATGGGCACGCAGATCGCGTGGCTCCTCCCGGCGGCCATCGTCTTCACCCTCGGGCTGCTCTGGGCGACGCGCCGGGCGCCGCGCACCGATGGGCGGCGTGCGGCTGTCCTCATCTGGGGCACCTGGCTCGTCGTCACCGGGCTCGTCTTCAGCTACGCGCAGGGGATCATCCACCCGTACTACACGGTCGCGCTCGCGCCGGCGATCGGCGCGCTCGTCGGCATCGGAGTCACGTGGGCGTGGGGGCAGAGGGAACAGCTCGCACCGCGTCTCGTCCTCGCGGGCGTCGTGCTCGTGAGCTCGTGGTGGGCGGTCGTGCTGCTGCGCCGGGCGTCGTCCTGGCATCCCGCGCTGCAGGTGCTCTGCGTCGTCCTCGGGCTCGTGGCCGCGGCTGCGATTGCGGCGGGGCCGGTGCTCTGGCGCGAGTCACGCGCGGCGCGGCGTGCGGTGCTGCTCGTGGCCGTCATCTCGTTGCTCGCGGCGCCGGCCGCCTATACGGCGCAGACCGTCTCGACGGCGCATAGCGGGTCGCTGCCGACGGCCGGGCCTGCGGGCTCCGGTGGACGTGGCGGTTTCGGCGGCGGTGGCGTGGGTCGCTTCGGCGGCGGAGGCTTCCCCGGCGGGGCGCAGGGCGCGCCGGCGGGTGGCTTCGGCGGTACGCCTCCCGCGTTCGGCCGGGGCGGCGGCTTTGGCCGGGGCCGCTTCGGCGGCACGGGCACGGGCGCGCGGCCGAGCTTCGGCAACGGCGTCGCAGGCGGAGCCGGTGGGCTGGGCGGCCTCCTCGACGCAGGCACGACGAGCGCTGCCCTCGCGAAGCTGCTCGGGACCGACGCGTCGAGCTACCGCTGGGTCGCAGCGACGGTCGGCTCGAACAGCGCCGCGGGCGTCCAGCTCGCGACCGACAAGCCGGTGATGGCGATCGGCGGCTTCAACGGCACCGACCCGACCCCGACGCTCGCCCAGTTCGAGGCCTACGTCGCGGCCGGCAAGATCCACTACTTCCTCGGCGGCAGCTCGGGTCGCGGCGGCGGCATCGGCAACTCGCAGAGCTCGTCGGCGATCGCGACCTGGGTCGCCGCGCACTTCACCGCGAAGACGGTCGGCGGCGTCACGGTCTACGACCTGACGCAGCCGACCTCGAGCGCGTCGACGACGACGTCGTCCGCAACGGCTGTGGCCTAGGCCCTCGGAGGGACTGGCCTCCGGCCTGTCCCGATTGAGCGCCGATAGCTCGAATTGCTTCAGTCGGGACAGGCCCCTACGGGGACAGTCCCTCAAACCAAGCGTCGAGCGTGTCGGGCTGCCAGAATCCTTCGATGCACGTCGACCTGCTGCCGTTCCTGGCGATCTCCGTCCTGCTGATCCTGATTCCGGGGCCCGATACGGCTGTGGTGACGAAGAACGCGCTCGTCGGCGGGCATCGGGCGGGCGTGTTCGCAGCCATCGGCGTCGCGACGGGGCTCACGATCTGGACCGTGGCCGCCGCGCTCGGCATCGCTGCGCTGCTCAAGGCTTCGGCGGTCGCATTTCTCGTGCTCAAGATCGTCGGTGCCGTCTACCTCATCTGGATCGGCGTGCAGATGCTGCGCAACCGCGACTTCCTCACCGCCGCCGCCGAGCGGCAGGCTGGGCAAGGCGTCCGCCGCCGGCGCGCGCTGCGCCAGGGGCTCCTCCGCGACCTGGGCAACCCGAAGATCGCCGTCTTCTTCACGAGCTTCCTGCCGCAGTTCATCCACAGCGGGTCGGGCGGAGCGTTCGGGGCGCTGCTGCTGCTCGGCGGGATCTTCGCGGCGCTGACGCTGCTCTGGCTCGTCGTCTACGCGATCATCATCGGCCGCGCGTCGGGGCTTCTGCGCAAGCCGTCGGTGCGCAGGGGGCTCGACCGCTTCACCGGCGTCGTCCTGATCGGCTTCGGGATCAAGCTCGCGTTCGAGCGGCGCTAGAGCCGCTCGCCGCCGCGCACCGCGACGCCGAGGACGTTCGCCGGCGGCGTGAGCGGACAGACCCAGCGCGGGTCATGTGCGCAGGACGGGTGGAAGGCGAAGTTGAAGTCCAGCA
>CAIYXH010000085.1 GCA_903930195.1 uncultured Actinomycetes bacterium
CCGGCGCGGCAAAGGGCACACGGCCGAGCCGGGCGGCCCGGGCGAAGAGCGCGTCCATCGAGATCTCGATGCCGGGAGCGAGCACCCCGCCGGCGAAGGCGCCGTCGGCGTCGACCACGGCGAAGTTCGTCGAGGTGCCGAAGTCGACGACGACGCACGGCGCACCGTGCCGCTCGCGGGCGGCCACGGCGTTCGCGATCCGGTCGGGGCCGACCTCGCGCGGGTCGTCGTAGCGGATCGGGACGCCGGTCGAGACGCCCGGCCCGAGCACGAGCAGCTCCACCCCCGCCCAGCGCTCGGCGAAGGACTCGTACTCCCGCACGAGCTGGGGCACCGACGAGCAGAGCACGATGCCCTCGAGCGTCGCCAGGTCGACGAACGCGCGCAGCATCACCGCGAGCTCGTCCGAGGTGTGCAGGCGGTTCGTGCCGACGCGGAACTGCTCCGCGATCCGCTCGCCCTCGAACAGCCCGAAGACCGTCTGGGTGTTCCCCGCGTCGATCGCGAGCAGCAGGCCCGATGCAGCCAACGGCTACTGCTCTTCGTCGGGTGTCTGGTCGCCGATGCGCTTCGCGAGCGCCTCGGCCGTGAGCGCGGGCTCGTCGCCCTCGCCCTTGAGCTCCTCGACCGTCACGTCGGCGGTCGACATCACCTCCACGCGCGGGATCATCCGCGTCGGGCGGTTCTTGTCCCACACCCAGACGTCCTCCATCTTCACGCGGAAGAACGGGTACGCCGGCTGCGGCACGTACTCGAGGTCGAGCTTGTTGCAGAGGTACGTCGCGTCCTGGGTCAGGACGCAGTAGCGGAAGAGCCCGTAGACGGCGCTGTACTCCCGCTTCAGCCGCAGCTCGAGCTCGGCCTCGAAGTCGTCGAGCTCGTCGAGATGGCTCATGCGTCTAACTGTAGCTTCGCGAGGATTTCTGCCACCGAACCGTGTCCCGGAAGCTCGAGCGCCGGTGCGAGCTCGGCCAGCGGCTCCAGCACGAACAGCCGCTCGTGCAGGCGCGGATGCGGAAGCTCGAGGCCGGGCTCGTCGACGACGAGCCCGCCGAGGACGAGCAGGTCGAGGTCGATCGCGCGCGGCCCCCAACGGGTTCCATCGCGGACGCGGCCGAGCCGGCTCTCAATCTGAAGGAGCCATTCCAGGAGTGCCCGCGGCTCGAGCTCGGTCTCGACCTCGGCCACCGCGTTGAGGAACCGCGGCTGGTCGACGAGGCCCCACGGCTCGGTCTCGCGGATGGTCGAGAGCCGGGACGCCCCGAGCAGCTCTGCCGCCCGGCGGAGCGCCGCCTCGCGGTCGCCGAGGTTCGCGCCCAGGCCGACGTAGGCCGTTCTCACCGGCGGCGCTCGACCGTGACCGCGCTGAACTCCACGGTCGCCCCGCCCGGCTTCACCGTCGGCTTGCGCACCCGCACGCGCACCCACTCCACCGCGAACCGCTCGAGCAGGAGGTCGGCGACGGCAGGTGCAAGCGCCTCGAGCAGGTCGAACTGCGTCCCGTCGGAGAGCTCGCGGATCGCGACGACGACCTCGCGGTAGTCGACGGCATCCTCGATCCGGTCGCTTGCGCCACGCTCCCCCACCTCGAGCTCGACGTCGAAGAGGAACGGCTGGCCGTCGCGCCTCTCCTCCTCGAGCACGCCGTGGTGGCCCCAGAGCTCGACGCCGCGCAGCTCGACGATCACGCGGCGCTCCCGATGGCCGCCGCGACCGTGAGCGCCTCGACGTGCTCGCGCACGTCATGGACGCGGAACATCGCCGCCCCGCGCTCGAATGCCGCCAGGGCGGCGCCGACCGACGCCGCAGCCGTGCCACGGCGCGCCGACTGGTCGCCGAGGATCTTGCCGAGGGAGCTCTTGCGCGAGTAGCCGACGAGCACCGGCCGGCCGAGCGCGACGAGCTCCGGGAGCCGCCGCACGAGCTGCAGGTTGTGCTCGAGCGTCTTGCCGAAGCCGATGCCGGGGTCGACGCAGATCCGCTCCTCGGCGATGCCGGCGCCGACGGCAAAGGCGATGCGCTCCTCCAGGAACGCCTTCACCTCGGAGACGACGTCGTCGTACCGCGGATCCTCCTGCATCGTCCGCGGCTCGCCGCGCATGTGCATCAGGCAGACGTAGGCGCCGGCGTCGGCCACGACGCCGGCGAGCTCCGGATCGCCGCGCATCCCGGTGACGTCGTTGACGAGCACCGCCCCGAGCGCAAGCGCGCGCCGCGCGACCTCGGCCTTGGTCGTGTCGATCGAGATCGCCTCGCCCTGCAGCCCTTCGAGCACCGGCTCGATCCGGCGCAGCTCCTCGTCGAGCGGAACCCCGTCCGCCCCCGGGCGCGTCGACTCGCCGCCGACGTCGACGATGGCCGCACCGTCCTCGAACATCCGCCGCGCAGCGGCGATCGCGGCCTCGGGACGCAGGTGCAGGCCGTCGCCGGAGAACGAGTCGGGCGTCGCGTTGACGATGCCCATCACCGTGGGGCGGGAGAAGCGATCTGCGAGGGGCGGGAGCACAGCCAAATGCTAGGGACTGTCCCCGCGCCAGCGGGGCCAGTCCTGAGGTTCGGAGCGCTGCACGGGCGGAAAGCCCAAGACGGGACAGGCCCGAAGAGATGGGCCAGTCCCTGCACCCGCCGGGTGTTCGAAGCTGGAGGCGGGCGAAGGTCAAGACCGGGACAGGCCCAAAAAGCTGGGCCAGTCCCGAAGCGGCTTCGCCGCTTC
>CAIYXH010000086.1 GCA_903930195.1 uncultured Actinomycetes bacterium
CGGACTCGGCGTCGACGTTGCGATCGAAGCCGTCGGGACCGCGGACACGTTCGAGCTCTGCACCGAGCTCATCCGCCCGGGCGGCCGCGTCGCGAACGTGGGTGTCCACGGGCACTCGGCGACGCTCCATCTCGAGAAGCTGTGGATCCGCGACGTGATGATCACCACGGGGCTCGTCGACGCGAATACGACGGCGAAGCTGCTGCGGTTGATCGAAGGCGGCCGGCTCGACCCGAGCCCCTTCGCGACCCACCACTTCGCGCTCGAGGACACCGAGAAGGCCTACGACGTCTACGCCGATGCGGCGAACACCCACGCGCTCAAGGTCGTCCTGACCGCGGTGCCCGTCGACCACATGCTCGTCGCTGCCGAGGAGCAGCTGGTCGGAGTCTGACGCGCGTGGTCGCGGCCGCTCCGGCGTCCCTGTGGGGCTTGCCGGGGCGGCCGAAGCCTGCGACGTCAGAGACGCGGCGGGTCGAAGCGGCGCTTGCGCGTCAGCGGATCGCGGAGCACGTCTGTGTGATGCGCGAACGGCGACAGCTTGAACAGCACGTAGCCGACGAGCGCAAGCACGGCGATGACGAACACGGCGACGATCACGACTGCACCTGTCTCGAACATGGGCCACCTCCGTTGGTTGACCCGAGCATGGCGTCCGCCGGCCGACGCTCCATCGGGGCTGCCCCTGATCGCGGGCGTCGGGCGAATCGGGCGATGACGCGTAATTCTCCGTAGTCGAGGTGCGTGTCTCCGCCGAGGTCGCGCTCTCGGCTCCGGACGAAGATGACGGCGGAGAGGAGCGCATGGCAGCTATCGACACCGACGCGAGCTCCGAGTCTCGCGCCCCGAGCTTCCCCCGGCCCCGATCGATCCGGGATGCTCCGGTCGCCGGCGCGCACGTGCTCGTCAGCTCCGATCTCGACCCCGTCGTGCACGGTGTGGTCGCCGACGAGACCAAGCTCCTTGCGGCCCTCCCGACGCTCCAGCTGCTCCAGCTCGAGGGAGCTGCCAGCATCACCGTCTACGCGAACCTCGGTGATCGCGGGTCGTCGCTCGGGCCGGTCGAGGCACGGCTCCGAGAGCTGCTCCCCGGCGCGGTCACCGTGGCCGAGAGCGCGCATTTCGCCGCGCGCACGGATCTCGTCGTCGAGGACGCCTTTGCCGTCGTCCATCGCGCGAGCCCGTTCGCCGCGACCGGGGTGCCGGCGTACGCAGGTCTGCTCCTCGAGCAGGAGCTCGAACATCTCGGCCCTCTGCTCGGACCTGTCGAGCGGCCGTTCGTCGTCGTCGCGGGAGGCGCGAGCGGCGAGGCGAAGCTCAGGATGCTCGCACAGCTCGGCGCGCACGCCGACTCCGTGCTCGTCGGCGGACGGCTCGCCGACCGGTTGCGGGTGGCGAATCCGTTTCCGTTCCCGGTCGAGCTGCCCGTCGACGTGCTCGGTGCCGACTCGCTCGTCGAGAACGCACGGGTCGACGCGATGGTCGTGACGTCGCTGCCGTACGGCTGGCTCGGGCTCGACATCGGCCCCACGACGCGCCGCCGCTTCGCGGAGGTGATCGCGGGCGCCAGGACGATCTTCTGGGTCGGTGCGCTGGAGGCGTACGGTGCGCCACGCTCCGAATCCGGGACGAAGGCGATCGCGCGCGCCGTCGCAGACGCTCACGCCTATACGGTCGTGGCCGGCGACGATGCGTCGTGCGCGCTGCGTGACCTCTCGCCGGACGGACACGCGTCGTGGAGCTGTGCGGGCGAAGAGTCCGCGCTCCTGCTCCTCGGCGGTCGAGACCTGCCGGGCCTTGCGCTCATTCCGACGCGGTGAGGACGCCGACGATCTCCGCACGTCACAATGAACGCGTGAGCGTCCGCATCCTGCTTGTCGACGATCACGCGGTCGTCCGTGCCGGGCTTCGACGCCTGATCGACGACGAGGACGACCTCGACGTGGTCGGGGAGGCCGGCAACGTGCGCGACGCGATCTTCGAGGCACGCTCGAGCAGCCCGGAGCTCGTCCTGATGGACATGGCGATGCCCGGCGAGAACGGTCTCGACGGCATCCCGAAGCTTCTGCACGAGCAGCCGGAGCTGAAGATCGTGATCCTCTCGATGGAGGACGACCCGCGCTACGTGCGCGAGTCGTTCGCGGCGGGTGCGCTCGGCTACGTCCTCAAAGAGGCCGCCGACGCCGAGGTGGTGAAGGCGATCCGCGAGGTCGCCGCAGGCGGGCGGTACGTGCACCCGGAGCTTGGTGCACGGCTCGTCACGGCCGACACCGAGGAGCGACGTCGTGCCGAAGCCGACCCACTCTCGGAACGCGAGCGCGAGGTCTTGCGGCTCCTCGCGCACGGTCACACGAACCAGGAGATCGCAGATCAGCTCTTCATCTCGGTTCGGACGGCCGAGACGCATCGCGCGCACGTGATGCAGAAGCTCCGTCTCACGACGCGGGCCGAGCTCGTCAGCTACGCCCTCGCGAACGGCTTCCTCGACCGGTAGCCGCAGGTGGCTGCGGCTTTGCCGCAGCCGAACGCGGACGGACGCGGACGCGCTCGAGGGCCGGCCGACGGAGTATCGGTGTCGTGAGCGGTGCTGATTGGGTTCCGACGAGCTTCTTCCCGGGCAAGGGGCGCGAAGCCGCGGCGTTGCGGGACGGCGCGCTTGCCTTCGACATCGCGGCTGCGCGGAAGCGTCTCGCCGACCCGGGCGGATACGAGATCGTGCTCGATACGCCGACCGTCGAGATCGGCGTCTACGTCCTCGTGGCCCCGGAGCCCGACCGCCAACAGCCGCATGCGGACGACGAGGTCTACATCGTCCTTGAAGGCGAAGGCGTCCTCACGGTCGAAGGTCGGGAGCTTCCGATGCGCGAGGGTGCCGCGGTCTTCGTCCCGGCGGGCGCGGATCATCGCTTCACCGCCTACGTCGAGCTGGCGGTTCTCGTGATCTTCGCCAAGCACTAGCGCGCAGCTTCTCCCGCCACCGACATGCGAAGAGGGCGGCCCTGCGGGCCGCCCTCTTCGCTGCGCGTGGAGTCGGTCGCCGAGGTCAGTGCGCGAGAGGGGCCGTCCGCCGGAGCGTCGGGTGCTGCGTCCGCGCAAACGCGTTCTTGCAGAGAGGCAGCAGGACGCGGTCGACGCCGTAGGTGTACGCGGCGGCGCCTGCGGCGAGGATCATCAGGCCCAGCACCAGCATCATCGGATTCAGGCCCCCGCCGGTCGAGCCGGACAGCAGGAAGTTGAAGTTCAGCAGAGCCCCGAAGAAGGCGGCCGCCAGCGTGAACATCCCGAGGATCAGGCCGATGCCGACCAGCATCTCTCCGGCCGGGATTGCGATGGCGAAGAAGTGCTGGAGGTGCAGGAAGACGTTGTTGTCGAGCGCGCCGTACCAGTGGGCGACCGACGGGAACGCGCCGGACGTGCTCTTGGCCGAGCCGGCGTTCGCGAGAAAGCCGTGGATGCCGCTCGTCGACCCCCACCACTGGCCGCTTTCGCTGCCCCACGTCTTCTCGTACCCGGCATGCAGGAACTGCCAGCCGACCCAGAGCCTCGCGGCGAGCCAGAGCAGGCCCAGCCTCGAGTCGCGAATGAATGCGTTCATGATCTCGACTCCTTTGCGCGTGATTGACCCACTCAGCATCGGCTGGGGCCGCCGGTGGGTCATCCGGGGCGAGCCGGAAATCGGCGCGGCTTTCCCGCAGCACCAGCTGCGACTTCGTGCGGATGTCTCGCCGGATCGCCGCGCCGATGCTGTAGCCAGAGCCAAGACCGGAGGTGAGCACCATGAAGAAGACAGGGAAACTCGATCGGCCCGAGAGCATCGTGCGTCTCGTGCTCGGCGTCGCGCTCGTCCTGATCTCGTGGGACTACGGCACGACCGTCGTGGGCGTCGGCGCGGGAGTGCTGGGCGTCGTGTCGCTCCTCACCGGCGTCGCCGGCTTCTCGATGGCCGA
>CAIYXH010000087.1 GCA_903930195.1 uncultured Actinomycetes bacterium
CGCGGCTCCGGGCGAAGCCTGCCGAGTACATCGCCCAGCCCACGATCGCGCTGAGCCGCCTGCCGATCTACATGGACGAGCTGCGCCCGGCCCATGTCGACCTGCGCCCGTTCGTGCTCCACGGCGACCGGATCTCGCTTGTCCCCGGCGGGCTGACCCGCGCCGCGCTCCGGGCCGGTTCGCTCGTCGTCAACTCCTCGCAGGGCGGCGGCAGCAAGGACACCTGGGTGCTGCGCTGATGCTCTCCCGCGTCGCAGAGTCGCTCTACTGGATGGCCCGCCACCTCGAGCGCGCCGAGATCACGAGCCGCGTCCTCCACGTCAACTACCACGGCCTCCTCGACGCAGACCGGGCCGACCATGGCCTCGCTTGGCGGCAGCTGCTCCTGCTCGGCGGCAGCGACGAGGTCTTCCGCGAGCACTTCGACGAGTACACGGCCGAGACGGTCGCGGAGTTCCTGCTCTGGCGCCCCGAGAATCCGAACGCCGTCGTCGCCTGCGTCGCGCGTGCCCGCGAGAACGCCCGCGGTGTCCGCGACCAGATCTCGAGCGAGATGTGGGAGGAGATGAACCGTCTGCACCTGCTGCTCGGCGCGGGCCGTGCGGGTGGGGTCACGCGCGCCCAGCACGAGCTCTTCGTCCACGTCCGCGACGGGTCGCACGCCCTGCAAGGCGTGATGCGGGCGACGATGCCGCGGGGCGAGGCGTACGAGTTCATCGAGCTCGGCGCGCACATCGAGCGTGCCGACGTCAGCGCCCGGATCCTCGCCGTCGAGTCGCCGTTCGTCGTCGACCTGCCCGCCGACTCGCCCGAGGAGACGGTGCGGCTCACGGCGCTGCTCAAGTCGTGCGGGGCGTTCGAGGCGTTCCGCAAGGCCGACAGCACGGCCCTGCGCGCCTCGCGCGTGCTCGAGTACCTCCTTCTCGACCGCCACGGTCCGCGCACCGTTCTCTACTGCCTGAACGCCTGCCTCAGCTCGCTGCAAGCGATCGCGGGCAGCTCCGACCGGCCGCACCGCGCGATCGGCCGCCTCGTCTCCGAGCTCTCGTTCCTCGACCCGGCCGAGCTGCAGCGCGACGAGCTCGCGGCGCTCCTCACACGGACGCTGCGCGGCATCGACGACGCGAGCGCGCAGATCGCCTCGACCTTCTTCACCACCCGCGTCCTCGTCCCGGGCGCCTACGCGCAGGCCCAGCAGCAGTGATGCGTCTCCGCGTCCGCCATACGACGACGTTCACCTACTCGGCGCCGATCGTCGAGGCCTACACCGAGCTGCGCCTGCGGCCGCTCGACGTCGACGGCCAGCGCTGCACCTCGTTCCGCGTCGTGACCGAGCCGCACGGTGTGCGGATGCACGCGTTCGCCGACCATCTCGGCAACGTCGTCGGGCACTTCGACATCCTCGAGCCCCACGACAAGCTCACCGTGACCGCGACGAGCGAGGTCTCGACTGCGCCGTTCGACGATCCGACGCCGCCGACCCCGCTCGAGCTCTACGACTACCTCTGTCCGAGCCGCTACGCCGTGATCGACCCGACGGTCGAGGCGTTCGCCGCCGAGCATGCAGGCGATGGCGACGCCGAGAGCCGCGCCCAGGCGCTGATGCAGGCGATTCGCTCGGGCTTCGTCTACGACAAGACGGCAACCTCCGTCTCGACGCCGGCGCCCGAGGTCCTCACGCTCCGCCGTGGCGTCTGCCAGGACTTCGCGCACCTCTTGATCGCATCCTGCCGCTCCGCAGGGATCCCCGCCCGGTACGTGAGCGGCTACCTCCTCGACGACGCGCTCGCCGACGACCGTGGCGCGACGCATGCCTGGGCCGACGTCCACGACGCGAAGCGTGGGTGGATCTCGCTCGATCCGACCCATGGCCGCGAGCAGGACGAGGCCTACGTCCGGCTCGCGGTCGGGCGCGACTACAGCGACGTGCCGCCGACCCGCGGCGTCTTCAAGGGCAAGGCCGACGAGACGCTCGCCGTCGCCGTCGATGTCCGCGCGCTGTAGCGCGGGCTTCGCGGGCTCCGGTCGCCACGTCAGACTACGCAGGTGATCCTCGAGCAGTACTACCTCGGCTGTCTCGCGCACGCGTCGTACCTCGTCGGCGACGAGGAGGCGGGGGTTGCGGCAGTCGTCGACCCGCAGCGTGACGTCGACGGCTACCTCGCCGACGCCGAACGGCTTGGCCTGCGGATCGAGCACGTGATCCTCACGCACCTCCACGCCGACTTCGTCGCCGGCCACCTCGAGCTTCGCGACCGGGTGGGTGCGCAGATCCACCTCGGGGCGCGGGCGACGGTCGAGTACCCCTTCGCGCCGCTGGCCGACGGCGGCTCCCTCCAGCTCGGCGCGGTGCGGCTCGAGGCGCTCGAGACACCTGGCCACTCGCCCGAGTCGATCTCGCTCGTGCTCTTCCGCGAGGGCGAGGACGCCCCGCACGCGGTGCTCACGGGCGACACGCTCTTTGTCGGCGATGTCGGGCGCCCCGACTTGCGCGCCGCGCTCGGCTGGACGGCCGACGAGCTCGGCGGCCTGCTCTACGACTCCCTGCACGAGAAGCTGCTGCCGCTCCCCGACGAGACGCTTGTCTATCCCGCACACGGCGCGGGCTCGCTCTGCGGCAGGAACCTGAGCTCCGAGACCGTCTCGACGATCGGCGTCCAGCGCCGGGTCAACTACGCCCTGCAACCCATGACGCGGGAGCGGTTCATCAGGGCAGTCACCGAGGATCAGCCCGATTCGCCTGCCTACTTCGAGCACGACGCGGTGCTGAACGCGCGCGAGCATGCGACGCTCGACGAGGCGCTCGACCGCGAGCTCGTGCCGCTCTCGCTCGACGACGCGCTCGCGCGGACCGGGGCGGGGGCGCAGCTGCTCGACGCGCGGAGTGCCGCCGACTTCGCCGGTGCTCACCTTCCCGGCGCGCTCAACGTGGGCCTCGACGGGAGCTATGCCACGTGGGCGGGGACGCTCCTCGATCCCGAGCGTCCACTCGTCCTCGTCGTCGAGCCCGGCCGCGAGCGCGAGGCGGCGACGCGGCTCGGCCGCATCGGCTTCGACAACGTCGTGGGCTATCTCGACGGCGGGATGCTGGCCGCCGAGGCCCGCCCGGATCTGCTCGAGCGCACCGAGCGGATCACCGGCGCGGCTCTCGTCGAGCAGCTCGCCGATCCCGAGCCGCCGCTCGTCGTCGACGTGCGGGCCGAGTCGGAGCGGGGCGGAGGGGCGGTCGAAGGCAGTGTCGGCATTCCGCTCACGCGCCTCGCGGAGCGGCTCGAAGAGCTGCCGCGCGACCGCGCGCTCGTCGTCGCCTGCTCGAGCGGCTACCGGTCCTCGGCGGCCGCGAGCCTGCTGCAGCGCGAAGGCTTCGGCCGGGTCTCCGACCTGGTCGGAGGCACGGGCGGTCTGCCCGTCGGCCTCCTCGGCTAGGCCCCAACACACCGGGGCGCCGCCCACACACGAGGCTGCCCTTCGCGGCCGTGTCTCGACGAGCCACTAGCCGGAGCACTCCAGAGAGATCACGCTCGTCCGGGTGGCGTGAGCTGTGACACATCTGTCACAGACACGTCACACCTCTCGCTCTACGTTGACGAGACAGACAACCGAGGGAGGGACGAGATGTTCGGAGAGCTGACCGAGGAGTTGCTCGAGTTGACCGCGAGCGTGCAGGGAGCAAGCCCGTCGCGGTTCGCATTCGTCATCGACTGTTGCAGCTGTTCCTGCTGCTCCTGCCTGTTCAACTGCCGGTGACCGCGCACGTGCCCGAACGGCCGCTCCTCGCCCCCTGGTATCGGATGGCGGGCGACAGCGCACGCCTCTTGCTCGAGCACGGGCAACGGCTCGTCGTGCTCGAGGGAGCAGCCGTTCGGGCGCTCGTGCCGGCGTTGCTCCCACTGCTCGACGGCACGCGAACGGTTGATGAGATCGTTCGCCGGTTGGGGGATCCGGTTCGTCCTGCCGTCGACGCAGCCCTGGCGTTGCTCGCGGGGCGGGGGCTGCTTGTCGAAGGGCCGCTGACCGACGCCAACGCGTCTGCCTTCGCGGCGGCGCATGGGATCGAGCCGTCCGAGGCCGCCGAGCGCCAGCGGCTCGCGCGAGTCGGCGTCGCCGGCTCGTCCACCGTGGCACTCGAGGTTGCCCGAACGTTGCGGCTCGGCGGGATTCGCCAGGTCGAGCGAGCGGATCCCTTGCGGGGTGGCGACGAGCCTTGGGACATCCTCGTCGTGGCGCCCGCTCCAGGGGAAGAGCCGCTCCTCAGGGAATGGAACGAGCAGGCGTTGGCCCGCGATCTGGTCTGGTTGCCCGTGCGTCCCTACGACGGCCGCCTCGCGGCTGTGAGCCCGTTGGTCGTCCCGCGTGAGTCGGCCTGCCTCGCCTGTCTCGATCTCCGTCGCGCTGCGCACCTCATCTACGCAGACGACATGCCACTGCTCGAGGCGGTGCCCGTTCGGGCCATTCAGGACGCGACGCTCACGCAGATGGTCGCCGCCATCACGGCGCAACTCGTGCTGCGATGGCTCGTCGCCCACGATCGGACGCTGCCCGGGACCGTCACCACCATCGAGCTTGCTCCGGCTCTCGTGCTGCGGGAGCACCGGGTGCTGCGCGTACCCCGGTGCCCCTCATGCTCGCCCAGCATGCGCACGGCGCCGCCGCTGCCCTGGCATGAAGCGGTGGCATCGTGATCGACGCGCTGCCAGCGACGCTTCGTCCGGCCGTCTCCCCGTTCGTGGGGATCGTCGGCGGTGTCGAGGAGGTGCTTGCCGGCACCTCCGACCCTCGGCTCTTCCGAGCCACGTGCGAACTCGCGGCGGGAGACGCTGTGCTCGGCACCGGGCTGGGACACGTCTCCGGCATCGGCGGCGCCGGGCTGACCCGCGCGCATGCCGCAGCCGCGGCAGTCGGTGAGGCGCTCGAGCGCTACTCGGCGAGTTTCGTGCCGTGGGAGCGCATCGTCGTCGCCTCGGCCCGCGCGCTGGGTAGGCCTGCGGTCGAGCCGGAGCGGTTCGCCCTGTTCTCCCGGCGCCAGTTCGCCGAGGACGCGTTCCCCTTCCGCCCTTTCGATCGCGACACCGTCGTGCCCTGGATCGACGGGATCGAGCTCGCGACCGGCGCAGAGGTGTTGCTGCCTGCTGAGCTGGCGCTTCTCGGGTCAGCAGCCATTCCCGGCGAGCAGCCCATCGGCTACGCGACGAGCAGCGGCGCGGCGTGCGCCGAGTCGTTCACCGGAGCGTGTGTTCGGGGGCTCTTCGAGTTGCTCGAGCGCGATGCGTTCATGCTCGTCTGGGCGAATCGCCTGTCGCTTCCGTGCCTCGACTGGACGCTCGATGCGGAGCTTCGGGAGCTCGACGAGCGCTTCTTCCGTCCGACGGGGCTTGCCTACGCGGCCGTCGATCTCTCGTGCGTCCATGATGTCCCGTCCGTACTCGGCATCGTTCGGTCGCCGGCTGGAACCCCGGGGGCGTTCGGGGTGGGGGCGGGGACGGCGGCGACGTTGACCGCCGCTTGGTGGAAGGCGCTGTCCGAAGCCTTCGCTGCTCGGTCCGCGGGCGCGAAGCTCGAGCTGATGGGCGGCCCTCCACTCGGCCCGTGGGGGCGTGGCGTGGTCACCTTCGAGGATCACATTCGCTACTACGCCGACCGTGCACGCGCCGAGGGTGCGGGGTTCCTCACGCGTTCGGAGGAGAGTGTGCAGTCGGCCGAGGCGCCCCCGCTGGAGGGCCAGACCGATGACGACCTGCTCGACACACTCTGCGCGCGTGTCGCCGCGGCCGGTTCCACGGCGTACGCCGTCGACGTCACAGCGCCCGACGTGCGTGAGCTTGGGCTCGTCGTGGTCAAGACGCTCGCCCCGGAGCTCTGTGCGTTGGACGTACCCCACGCGGCGCGCTTTCTCGGCGGATCACGGCTCTACGACGCGGCCGCCGCGCTTGGCCTGTCCGAGCGACCATTGCTCGAGTCCGAGCTGAATCTCGAGCCACACCCGTTCCCATGAGCGACACCGTCCCGACTGCGGAGTTCGCGTCGCTCGTCTACGGCGATCAGGCCGTTCCGTTCGACGACCCGGCGGAGGCGTTTCACGAGGGGTCTCGGCTTTCGCCCCGGGTCGCGCCCGGGCGCTTGACCACGATTGTCGAGCTCGCGCGAAGTTCCGAGCTCAACGAGACGATCGCGCGCTCGAGCAGGACACATGCGCATCGGCCCGGTGTTCACCTCGAGACCCCCGACACGCGCCCCGAGACGTCGCTCTGGGCGGCGATCGAGCGACGGGTCTCGCGTACGTCGGTGCCTGGCCCGCCACTGCAGCTCGACGTGCTTGCCGCTCTACTCGAGGCGAGCTACCGGAGCGTTCTGCGTGACGGAGCAGTCGGGCGCCGGCCGGTCCCGTCGGGTGGCGCGCTCTATCCGCTCGAGGTCTATGTCGCGGCGCTCGACATCGATCGCCTCGCGACGGGCGTCTACCACTACGACCCGTTCCGTCATCGCCTCGCGCGGTTGCGGCCCCTCGAGCGATGCGAGCTCGCCGCGGCGGTCGTCGACCCGGCGGTCGTCGAGCATGCCGGCGCGGTTGTCGTCGTCTCGAGCGTCTTCTGGCGCACGCGCTTCAAGTACGGGCTCCGCGGCTATCGCTTCGCGCTTCTCGAAGCCGGCCACCTCGTCCAGAACGCCCTGCTCGCTGCGACGGCGTACGGGATCGACGCCGTCCCGCTCGGCGGCTTCTACGACCGGCGCATCGACGCCCTTGCAGGTCTCGACGGCCTCGACGAGGCCTCTCTCTACGTGCTTGCGCTCGGGGGCTCATGCCCATGACCCCCGCGATCGCGGCTTGGGGTCGTCTGCTGCTCTGGGCTGCGGTCGCCGTCGCTCTGGTGGCGGTCGTTCCCGTTCGGCGCCCAACGCCTGTCCCGGGGCTGCCGCTCGCCCTCACCGTGGGCCTCGTCGCCTGCGTCGTTCTCCTCTTTGGGCTCAAGCCGGGCCTCGGGGTACGCCGCAGGTCGCCCGTCTCGGTCGGAGTCATCGTCCTCCTCGGCGTCTCGGCGCTGACGGAGGAGGCGATCTGGCGGCGCATCGTCCTCGGAGAGCTGCTCCGCTTGGGTTGGCCGACTGCGCTCGTGGCGTCGACGCTCGGGTTCTCGCTCGTTCATCCGACGCGGCGTTGGCTTCATCTCGGAACGGGCGCGGCATTCGGCGGTCTCTACCTCGGAACGGGTGCCTTCGCAGTGTGCGTCGCCGCTCATTGGGGCTACAACGCGAGTGTTTATCTCTCACGCCGGCCCGGCGGTGTGTCGTGATCGCGGCGGAGCTCGTCAAGGTCGAGAAGCGGTTCGGCACGACCGAGGCGCTGCGCGACGTCAGCTTTGCGGTGTCGGAGGGCGAGGTCGTGGCTCTCCTCGGCCCGAACGGCGCAGGCAAGTCGACCGCGCTGGCGGTGTTGCTTGGTCTCCGCAGACCCGACCGAGGTGAGGCGCGCCTCGCCGGCGGCGATCCCCGGCGGGCCGCGACGCGACGCGCCGTCGGAGTTGTGGCGCAGGAGAGCGCCTTCCCGGGAACGCTGCGCGTCGACGAGCTGGTAGCCCTCGTCGGCCGTCACTATCCGCGGCCGTTGCCGATCCCGGAGGTGCTCGAGCGTTTCGGTCTCGCAGATCTGGAGCGCAGGCAGCTCGGGGGCTCTCCGGAGGCGAGCGCAGGAGGCTGGCCGTCGCGCTCGCGTTCGCAGGCGATCCGGCGCTCGTCGTGCTCGACGAGCCGACGACCGCGCTCGACACCGAGGCGCGACATGCAGTCTGGGACGCGATCCGCGCGCACGCGCGGGGTGGGGGCACGATCCTGCTGACGACGCACAACCTCGAGGAGGCGGATGCGCTCGCAGGACGCGTGATCCTGCTCGAACGCGGCGCGGTTGTAGCCGACGGCGCGACTGCGGCGATCAAGGCCGCCGCCGGCCTCACCTGCGTTCGCTTCCGGATGGCAGGCAATGCCCTCGTTCGCGATGCCCGTCGCGTGGGCGACTACGTCGAGCTGTTCGTCCCCGATGGTGGTGAAGCGGTTGCAGAGCTCGTGCGGAGCGGTGTTCGGCTGGACGACCTCGAGGTACGGGCTCTGAGCCTCGAGGAGGCGATCGCCGTGCGGGGCGCACGATGAGGCTCGCCGTCGCACACGCCAGGGCGATGACGATCGAGCTGCTTCGCTACCCGGCCTTTCTTGTGCCGACGCTGCTCTTTCCGCCGGTCTTCTTCCTCTTCTTCTCCACGCCGACGACCCCAGAGGCCGCAGCTGTGCGGATGGCGACCTTCGCGGGCTTCGCGGCGCTGGGCGTTGCGTTCTTCCAGTTCGGGGTCGGGATCGCCTCCGAGCGGGCGTCGCCCTGGGAGGCGTATCTCCGCACCTTGCCGATCGGTCCCGTCGTTCGACTCGGCGCGCGTGTGCTCTCCGCTGCCGTCTTCGCCGTCGCCGCGGCGGTGGCGCTGATCGTCGTCGCGGTGCCCGTCGCCCATGTGAGCCTTTCGCCGAG
>CAIYXH010000088.1 GCA_903930195.1 uncultured Actinomycetes bacterium
GCCGTCGAGCACGCGGAGGCTGCGCTCGACCTCGACGGTAAAGTCCACGTGTCCGGGCGTATCGATGATGTTGATGCGATGGTCGCGCCACGACGCCGTGGTGGCCGCCGAGGTGATGGTGATGCCGCGCTCCTGCTCCTGCGCCATCCAGTCCATCGTCGCCGCGCCCTCGTGCACCTCGCCCAGCTTGTGGGTGCGGCCGGTGTAGTAGAGGATCCGCTCGGTCGTCGTGGTCTTGCCGGCGTCGATGTGGGCCATGATCCCGATGTTGCGGACGCGATCGAGCCCGACGTGTGTGTCAGTCGCCATCGTCTACCACCTGTAGTGCGCGAACGCCTTGTTGGCCTGGGCCATGCGGTACATGTCGTCCTTGCGCTTGAACGCGTTGCCCTGGTTCTCGAGCGCGTCGACGATCTCACCCGCAAGCTTGTCTTCCATGTGCTTCTCCCGGCGCTCACGCGAGTACGTGACCATCCAGCGGAGGGCCAGGGTGCGGCCGCGGCGCTGCGGGACCTCGACAGGAACCTGGTAGTTCGCGCCACCGACACGGCGGCTGCGGACCTCGAGCACCGGCGTGATCGTCTTCACGGCCTGCTCGAGCACCTCGACCGGCGGGCGGCCCGTCTTGGCGCCGACCTTCTCGAGGGCGCCGTAGACGATGCCCTCGGCGGTCGCCTTCTGGCCCCGCACCATGACGCGGTTGATCAGCTGCGTCACGAGCTGGCTCGAGTAGACAGCATCTGCGGCCAGGGGCCTAGGCGTAATTTCTGCACGACGCGGCATTCGACTATCCCTTCTTGGCGCCGTACTTGGAGCGGCCCTGCTTGCGGTCCGCGACGCCGGAGGCGTCGAGCGCGGCACGGATGACCTTGTAGCGATAGCCCGGCAGGTCCTTGACGCGGCCGCCGCGGACGAGCACGACGGAGTGCTCCTGGAGGTTGTGACCCTCGCCCGGGATGTACGTCGGAACCTCTGCCCCGTTCGTCAGCCGCACGCGCGCGATCTTCCGCAGCGCGGAGTTCGGCTTCTTCGGGGTCGTCGTCGACACGCGAATGCAGACCCCGCGCTTCTGCGGCGCGCCCTGGAGGGCAGGGGTCTTCGTCTTATCGCGCTTGGACTTGCGCCCCTTGCGGATGAGTTGATTGACGGTAGGCATGGGAAAGTGAGGGTGGTGGGTGCTGCGTGTCGTATAGGACGTGAAGCATGTCGGTCGTGGCCCGGACTTCTGGACTCACACCAATGGAAGCGCGGCGAGAGCCATCAGCCCGTGCCGCACCGGAGGGGCATGGTAGCAAAGGCGGTGAGCTCGTCAACGGATCACGTTCGATCCATTCACAATCCGCTCCGTGCGCCACTTTTCGGCGCGCCGGACCGGTTTTGCGACCGCCCTGCCTGAGAGACTACCGAAGGTATGACACTGCTTCTCATCTGTGCGCTCGGAGTGGCCGTCGCGGCAGGCGGCCTGGTCGTGCTCGTCACCCTGCGCGCGCGCTCCGCGGTCGAGCAGCGGCTCGAGAAGCTGGCCGGCGGTCTCGGCTACACGACCGAGCTCGCCTCTCACCTCGACGCCGGCGAGGTCGTCGAGCGGACGCTCGACGCGACGATGGCCCTGCCCGGGGTCGACGCCGCGCTCGTCGTCCTCGACCAGGACGAGGACGGCCGCGCCCGGGGCGTCGGGATCGCCGACGAGGAGATCGAGCGCGTGCTCCTGCAGATGCCGACGAACGCGAACCTGCAGGCGATGGAGGTCAGCTTCCGCTACCGGCTCGACGAGGCGGCCTCGACGAGCGCCAACCTCCCCCGGACCGCCGTCGTCGTGGCGTTGCGCGCCCGCGGGGAGACGGTCGGCTCGCTCGTCGCGATCAGCCGCACGCGCGCGACCGCCTTCTCGGATGCAACCGTCGACGCGCTCGACGCCCTGGCCCGGCGGGCCGGGCCGGCGCTCGGGAACGCCCGTCTCTTCGCGGAGGCCCGCGAGCTCGCCGACCTCGATTCGCTCACCGGCCTGCACAACCGCCGCTGCTTCCACGAGTTCCTGCAGCGCGAGATCGCCCGGGCGCGCCGGTACGACCGCAGCCTGGCGCTGATCGTGATGGACATCGACGACTTCAAGCGAATCAACGACCGCATCGGCCACCTCGGCGGCGACCATGTCCTCGCCGAGGTCGCGAACCGGATGCAGGCGGCCGTGCGCTCGACCGACATCGCCTGCCGGGTCGGCGGCGACGAGTTCGCGATCGTGCTCCCCGAGTCGAATCGCGGCGACGCTGAGCTCCTCGCCGGCCGGATCTCCCGCGCGATCGCCGCGCAGCAGATCGAGAAGGCCGGCAGCCTCAACCTCTCCGCCGGCGTCGCCGAACTGAACGACGACGACACCCCCGACGGCTTCTTCGAGCGCGCCGACGACGCGCTCTACCGCGCGAAGGACTCCGGCAAGGCCCGGACTGTTGCGAGCTAGACGGCTCGACGCCGTCTCACTCGCACGGGACCGGCCCGGCTGTTCGGTCCCGTCTTGCACCGCGGCGAGCGTCGGGACAGGCCCCGGTAGCGCCGGGGACAGTCCCTGAACGTGAACACCAATCGCAGGCGCGACGCTCTGCCATGGCCCGCGTGAAGCGTGCGGTCGTCCTCGCAGTCATCGTCGGAACCCTGGCTCTCGCGCCGAGCGCGTTCGCGCTGCCGGGCCTCTACGTCACCTATGACGGCGCGACGATCACGATCACGACGGCGGACGGGACGTCGATCGCCACCTCCACGACGGCGCCGGGGACGACGATCCCCGCCGGGGCGTACGACCTGATCTTCCACGACGCGAGCGGCGGGCCTCAGGTCGACATCCAGGGCGGCGGCCTGATGATCCACTTCTTCGAGCCGAGCGACGGCACCTCGTCGCGGAACCTTCCGCCGAGCACCACCTTCACGGTGCACGACGACAACTTCCCCTCGAGCCCGACGTACTACTTCTCGACCTCGTCGACCGTCCTCGCGACGCCCACAACGACCACCGCGGCTCCGACCGGCCCGCCGGTCACCGGCACGTCGATCATCGGCTCGGCGGCGCACATCGCCTCACGCGGAACGCTCGCGCTCGGCGGTGCGTCGCTGACCCTCGCCGGCAAGACGGTCTCGTCGCTCGCGCCGGGGCGCTACACCGTCGTGCTGACCGATCGCTCGGCGAAGACCGCAGTCACCCTCGCCCGTACCGGGAAGGCGCCTGTCGCGGAGACGACCGCAGCCTTCGTCGGGACGCGCAAGGCGGCCGTGACCCTAACCGCGGGGACGTGGTCGTTCGTCTCGGGCTCGACCGTCCACCGGTTCACAGTGCGCTGATGCGCGGCCTCGTCGCCCTTGCGATCGCAGTCACGGCGCTGGCGTTCGCGCCCGGCGCGCTCGCGGTCGGCGAGCTCTCCCTCACCTACGACGCAGGCAAGATCACGCTGCGCGCCGCCGACGGGACTACGATCGGGACGACCACACCGCCCGGCACGGCGATTCCGGCCGGGAACTACGAGATCTCGTTCCACGTCGCGAGCGGCTCGCCGCTGATCGACATCGAAGGCCCGGGAATCTCGTATGTCTACGGCGAGGTCGAGGACTTCTCGCAGGTCGAGCAGCTGCTGCCGAACTCGACGTACACGATCAGCGACGACAACACGGTCAACGGACCGACGCTGTACATCCAGACGACGTCGCAGACCCTCCCGCCGGCTCCGTCCGCGCCCACACCGACGGGCGCGCCGATCGGGAACACGCGCGTCGTGGGTGCGGCGAACGTCGTCCGGGGCACGCTGCGAACGACGCTCGGCGTGCAGACGTCGACCCTCGTCCTCAGCGGCAAGGCCGTGAGCCACGTCGCTGCGGGCCGCTACCGGGTCGTCGTGCGCGACACGAGCGCGAAGGAAGCGTTCACGCTCGCGCGGACGGGGCACGCTCCCGTGGTCAAGACGACAGCGGCGTTCGTCGGCACGCGCACCGTCACCGTGCGGCTCGTCAAGGGCACCTGGAGCTATGGCGGCCCCACCGGCCGCCACGCGCTCGTCGTCGGCTGAGACGACGACCAACGCGGGGCCTGCAGGGACCGACCTCCGGTCTGTCCCGATTGATGCCGTGAGCGACCTGTCTCGGTCGGGACAGGCCCCGACACGGCCGGGCACAGTCCCTGAGTACGGGGCGTCGGAGCCGCGGACGGCGAAAGCCGGGACAGGTCCGAAAACCTGTCCCTCCAACGACGGAGGCCGGGCTTGCGGCCCGGCCTCCGTGAACATCAGCTCCGCTCGCGGAGGGATCAGTCGTCGAGCGGGGAGTCGACCTCGGGCACCTCTTCGGCTTCACCGGCGTCGTGGCTCGACGTGAAGTCGGAGCCCGGCTCGCCGCCGAAGCCCGACGCGTCGAGGTCGTCGGCGAACGTGAGGGTCGGCGTGCTCGTGCCGATCTCCTCGAGTGCCTGGAGCAGCGACGGGTCGTTCTGGTACCCACCGACCGCGAACGGCTCCGTCGGGCTGATCTCGATCTGGCGGTACCGCTTGAGGCCGGTGGCCGCCGGGATCAGCTTGCCGATGATCACGTTCTCCTTCAGACCGAGCAGGCGGTCGATCTTGCCCTCGATCGAGGCGTCGGTGAGCACCTTGGTCGTCTCCTGGAAGGACGCAGCGGAGAGGAAGGACTCGGTCGCGAGCGAGGCCTTCGTGATCCCGAGGATCAGCGGCTCGATCGTGGCCTCTTCCTTCTTCGCCTTGCGGATGCGCTCGTTCTCGCGCTCCAGCACGCCCTTGTCGACGAGCTGGCCCGGGAGCAGGTCGGTCTCGCCGGCACTCTCGACGCGCACCTTCTTGAGCATCTGGCGCACGATCAGCTCGATGTGCTTGTCGTGGATCTCGACGCCCTGCGACTTGTAGACCTTCTGCACCTCACCCACGAGGTACAGCTCCGTCGCCGTCGAGCCCTTGAGCGAGAGCAGCTCCGCCGGGTTCTGCGAACCCTCGTTGAGGGCGTCGCCGCGCTCGACGAGCTGGCCGTTCGTCACGAGCAGGCGCGTGCGCCGCGGCAGCTGAACCTCGACCGGATCGAGAAGCTCCCCCTCCTTGCCGAGCGCCGTCGGGACGATCGTGACCTTCGGGCCACGCTCCGTCTGCTCGAGCTCGATCCGCCCGTCGGCCTCGACCAGCGTGGCCGCACCCTTCGGGTTCCGTGCCTCGAAGATCTCGACGACGCGCGGGAGACCGTGCGTGATGTCGGCGCCGGCCACACCGCCGGTGTGGAACGTGCGCATCGTCAGCTGCGTGCCCGGCTCGCCGATCGACTGGGCGGCGATGATGCCGACCGCGTCGCCGATCTCGCTCTCCTCGCCGGTGGCAAGGAAGATGCCGTAGCACCGCTGACAGACACCGCTCGCGGCCCGGCACTTGAGCACCGACCGCACGGGGATCGTGACGTCGGGGCCGAGCTCGGCCTCGAGGTGCTCGAGGAGCGGCTGGGTGACGACGTCGCCGACCGAGGCGACGGCCGTCTTGCCCGGCTTGCCCGTGGCGAGCGGCTTGACGACATCCTGCGCGATCACGCGGCCGAACAGCGACTTGTTGTAGCCGTCGGTCGTGAACAGGGGCAGGTCGACGTAGTTCTCGGTACCGCAGTCGGCCTCGCGGATGATCACGTCCTGCGACACGTCGACCAGGCGCCGGGTGAGGTAGCCCGAGTCGGCGGTGCGCAGAGCGGTGTCGGCGAGACCCTTGCGGGCGCCGTGGGTCGAGATGAAGTACTCGAGGACCGAGAGGCCTTCCATGAAGTTGGCCTTGATCGGGCGCTCGATGATCTCGCCCTTCGGATTGGCCATGAGACCGCGCATACCGGCGAGCTGACGGATCTGCTTGAAGGATCCGCGGGCACCGGAGTTGGCCATCATGAACACCGGGTTCAGGGTGTCGAGGTTCTCCTGCATCGCGTTGGCGACGACGTCCGTCGCTTCCGTCCAGATGTTGACGATCGTCTCGTGGCGCTCGTCCTCGGTGATGAGACCGCGGTCGTACTGCCCGTGGACCTCGTCGACCTTCGCCTCGTACTCGCTGAGGATCGCGCCCTTCGTCGGCGGGATGACGATGTCGTTCTTCGAGATCGTGACACCGGCCTGGGTCGAGTACTTGAAGCCCAGGGCCTTGATGGTGTCGAGCACCGGCGCCAGCGTGTGCGCACCGAATGCCTCGGAGATCGCGAGCACGAAGCGGTCGGTGTCGGGCTTCGCCAGCGTGTGGTTCGTGAAGACGAAGTTCGGCACCGTGCCGTCGACGTCGCCCTCCAGCTCGGCGAGCTGGCGGTAGACGGCCGTGTTGAAGATCACGCGGCCCGGCGTGGTGACGTAGAGCTCACCCTCGAAGCGGTACTCGATCGGATCGCCGAGACCGACAGCCTTGGCCTCGACGGCCAGCTGGATCTCGTCGGCCGAGTCGTAGCGCCGCGGACGCGGATCCATCGACGCCGCGTCCTGGGCCGCCAGATCGGTCTCGTGATAGGTGAGGAAGTAGATCCCGAGCACCATGTCCTGCGTCGGCGTCGCGAGCGGGCGCCCGGATGCCGGCGAGAGGATGTTGTTCGACGAGAGCATCAGGATGCGGGCCTCGGCCTGCGCCTCCGCGGAGAGCGGGAGGTGGACAGCCATCTGGTCGCCGTCGAAGTCGGCGTTGAAGGCATGGCAGACGAGCGGATGCACCTGGATGGCCTTGCCCTCGATGAGCTGCGGCTCGAACGCCTGGATGCCCAGGCGATGCA
>CAIYXH010000089.1 GCA_903930195.1 uncultured Actinomycetes bacterium
GCGCCAGGGCCGCTGGCGGTGCTGGGTGAGGGCTTCTTCGATCAGCGACTCGTCGCTGCCTTCGTCGGGGATGACGACGAGCGCGGCGGCGTAGATGAGGATGCCGGCGCCGCCGAGCAGGGCGAGGACGACGAAGCCGACGCGGTAGAGGGCGGGGTTGACGTCGAAGTAGCGGGCGAGGCCGCCGCAGACGCCTGCAGCCATGCGGTCGTCGCGGCTGCGGCGGAGGAGCTTCACGGTTCCGATGGTGTCGGTCATGGAAGACAGCGTGCGCCCTCGACGACCGAAAGACCATCCGGGGAACCCCCGATCCGACCCTACACTGGCCCTATGGCCGAGAAGCCGCAAAAGGAGAAGCTGATCGCCGAGAACCGGCGGGCCCGGCACGACTACGAGCTTGTCGAGCGGTTCGAGGCGGGCCTCGTGCTCACGGGCACCGAGGTCAAGAGCCTGCGCGACGGGAGGGCGACGCTCGGCCAGTCGTTCGCCGACGTCCGCGACGGCGAGGCGTGGCTCGTCGGCGCCGAGATCGCGACCTACGCGCAGGGGAACAGCGCGAACCACGATCCCACGCGCATGCGCAAGCTGCTCCTCCATCGCAAGGAGATCGACCGCATGTACGGCCAGGTCAGGGAGAACGGCCTCACGGTCGTCCCGCTGCGGCTCTATTTCAAGGACGGCCGCGTCAAGATCGAGCTCGCCCTGGCCCGCGGCAAGAACGTCCGCGACAAGCGGCAGACGATCGTCGACCGTGACGCGAAGCGCCAGATGGAACGCGCTTTCAAGACACGCCGCTAGCCAACCCGGCCCCAAGAGCCACTTTCGCACGCGCGAGCGACGCCCTAACGTCGCAGGCGTGGACAGACGCCTCCTCGCCGCCATCGCCTTCGTCGCAGTCGCCGTCTTCGCGGTCGTCTTGGTGCGGCGCGGGGGAGGGGGCGACGACGCGCCGCTTCCCGCCGGCTATTACCGCATCGACTACGTGGTCGACGGCGACACGGTCGCGCTGAGAGGCGACATCCCGCACGTCAGGCTGCTGCAGATCGACACGCCCGAGGTCTACGGCACCGAGGAGTGCTTCGGCAAGAACGCCAGCGCCGAGACGAAGAAGCTGCTGCCGAAAGGGACCGTCATCCGCCTCGAGCAAGACCCCGCCACCGACGCCACCGACATGTACGGCAGGCTCCTCAGATACGTGATCCGGGCGAGCGACAACCTCAACGTCAACGTCTTCCTGGTGCAGCAAGGCTTCGCGGCCCCGTACTTCTTCGACGACGTCAGAGGCAAGTACGCCACAGAGATAGACACGGACGCCCAGCAAGCCAAGGTGAAGGGCGAAGGCCTGTGGGCCGCGTGCCCGCAAACGCCTTATGACCCAACCCACGGCGTAGACACCGGCCCGCCGCCGTAGAGGGCGCGCGCCTGGCTCGCTTCGAGGGCCTGGCCCCGTTTTTTGGGGGCCTGGCCCTTCTTCGGCCCTACGCCAGCCCTACGGGCTGCCTGTCCCATGGGACTGTCCCCGACGAAGTCGGGGCCTGTCCTGACTTTCGCGTTCCAAAGGCGACTGGCGATCCCAAGGCCCTGGCCCCGCAGTCTGGGGCCTGGCCCGTCTTCCGCCCAACGCCGCCCTGTTGGCTGCCTGGCCTGGCCCTTCTGGCTCTTACGCCCTGAGGAGCTGTCCCCAAGGAGGCTGTCCCGGTCTTCGCTCTTCGGCGGCCCGCCGCCACCCCGAACCCCAGCTACCATCCAGTCACAACACACATACGGGGGCGCCATGGTTTCGACGTGGTCGGTTCTCCGGTCGAGCTGCAAGCAGAGGTCTCCGGTCGGCCTCTTAAAACCACCGGAAAAACCAAGTAAGTGCGGAAAATAACCTCGCACTCGCTGCCTAGTCTGTAAAGACTAACCAGCGTGTCGTCCCGGGCAAGCCTGCGTCCCGGTGCCGGCATCAACAAGCGGGCTGGCGCCGATGAAGAGCCAATCGTCGGAGGCGCGAGACTTCAGGATGGCTAGTCCGGCGGTAGGTCGGTTGCGAACCAGCCGTTCGGGCGAAACTGAAATCGCAGCCTAAGCTTGTAGACGCTCGCTCGGTGCGTCCGCGGACGCGGGTTCGATTCCCGCCGCCTCCATTAAGATCTGTGAAGAACTGCGCACTCCGGGGCGAGTTCGAACATTTAGCTCGGTATGGCACTGAGCAAGAACCAGACGCGCGCTGATTTCAGGCTTGCGAGGCATGCTTCGGTCACACCTGACACGCCGTCACAGGCTTTTCCGCAGCTCGCTGAAGTCTCGACGAGCTGAGCTTATTCGCGGTCGCGCCGAGGACGCTGTCTGGCGACCTCGCCACGAATTGCAGCCAGCCCGTCAATGTTGATCCGCGCACGA
>CAIYXH010000090.1 GCA_903930195.1 uncultured Actinomycetes bacterium
CCGACGGCCGCTCGCTCGTGGGAACGGGTGAAGTGGGCGAATTGGTGGTGCGCAAGCCGTGGCCCGGGATGACGCGAGGCTTCTGGCGCGACCGGGAGCGGTACCTCGACGCCTACTGGCGGCGCATCCCGGGCGTCTGGACGCACGGCGACTGGGCGTCAGCGGATGCCGACGGCGCCTGGTTCCTGCACGGGCGCTCCGACGACACGCTCAACATCGCGGGGAAGCGCATCGGCCCCACGGAGCTCGAATCCGCGGCCGTCGGCCATCCCGCGGTGCGCGAGGCGGCCGCGATCGGAGTGCCGCACGAGCTCAAGGGCGAGGTCTCGTGGATCTTCTGCTGCCTGCTCCCCGGGATCGAGGGCTCGCCGGAGCTCGCGGCAGCGGTCTCCGCCACCGTCTCCGACGGGCTCGGGAAGGCCTTCAAACCCGATCGGATCCTGTTCGTCGAGGCGCTGCCGAAGACGCGCTCGTCCAAGATCCTCCGGCGGGCGATCCGCGCCACGGTGGTCGGCGAGGATGCCGGCGACCTCTCCTCGCTCGAGAACCCCGAGGCGCTCGCCGCCATCGGGGAAGCAGTCTCCTAGAGGAGAGAGCGGAGGATCGCCGCGAGGTTCGGCGGCGAGACGCGCTCGGTCGTCGCCTCGAGCTCGTCGAGCGTCCACCAGCGGTGGGCGGTCATGTGCTCGGCGGCGAGGTCGACCGTCGGCGCGACCTCGAGCGTCTCGACACGGACGAGCCAGAAGGTGTCGAGCTGCTGGACGATCCGCTTCCCCCAAGGGAGCGTGTGCCGGTACTCGTGGACGACCGCGCCCGGCTCGATGCCCGCCGCCCCGAGCTCCTCGAACAGCTCGCGGGCGAGCGCCTCCTCGGGCGTCTCGCCCTCGTCGATCCCGCCGCCGGGCGTGATCCACCAACTGCCGGCCGGGTTCTCCCAGCGGAAGAGGAGCACGCGCTCCCGCGTATCGACGACGAACGCCCTGACCGCGAGCCGCGCGCGCGGCTCGACCCAGGCCCGCAGGCGGCTGAACCACTCGAGGCGCGTGGCGTAGGGCACGGCCGCATTCGCCGGTGAGGTCGACGGCAGGACGAACAGGGCGGTGCTGCCGAGGGTACGGGCCTGCGGGCCGAGCTCGGCCCGCTCGCCGAAGAGGCCGCGGTAGGCCTCCTTCCCGACGAACGCGATCGCACCGGGACGCAACTCCGCCGCCAGCGTCTCGAGCCGACCACGGTCGAAGTCGCCACGGCGCAGGTCGGAGGAGCCCGGCGTCATCCGGAACGCGGCGTTCGTCACGCCCCAGCCGAGCGGGAGCAGGTCGAACTGCTCGGCGGGGTCGTAGAGCCGCGGGGTGAAGCCGGCGTCGTGGAGCAGCCGCCAGAAGTCGTTGCGCGGGTTCGCGAAGTGGGCGTTCGCCGCTGCCGAGACGCGGCCCGGGTTGATCCCGCAGAAGACGCAGCGAAGCTCGGGCCCGAGAACGTCGGGGACTGCAGACTCAGACTCTGGCGCGACCACGGGGACGGCAGCGTGGCACACGCTGCGTCCACGTCGCCGTGCAGACCCACGAGCTCGGAAGCGGCGCAGCCGGGCGGCCCTTGGGCGGGGCACCGTAGCGGCGACGCGACGTCCAACTCATGCACTTGGGGCTCACGCGGCCCTCCTCTCGGAGACGGACGACTCGAAGTGGCGATCGAAGAGCTGCCGAAGGCGTCCACCGACCGCCTCGTGCCGGGCCGACGCGGGGAGCACCCTCACGAACGTGACCCGCTCCTCGCGCCGTCCGCCGTAACAGCGGAGGTAGCACTCGGTCTCGGACAGGCGCCGGAGCCTCATGGACCGCCACTGTAGGACCCGGACCGGACGGACCCCGATCGGCGTAGCCTTTGCTCTATGAGTCAGCCACGCGCGAAGACGTTCACCTACGCCGTCGACTTCGAGGAGGACGGGCGGTTCACGGCGCACGAGGGCGGAAGCCTCGTCCTCCCCGACGGCTGGAACGCCGACCACATGCTGCTCGGCGCGGTGCTCCGCTGCTCGATCGAGAGCCTCGCGTTCCACGTCCGCCGCGCCGGCAGCACGCTCCACGCGCACGGCTCGGCGAGCGGCTCGATCACGAAGCGCGAGAGCGACGGCCGCTACGCCTTCGTCGCGATCGAGCTGACGATCGTCACCCGCTTCGACCCGCCACTGGATGCGACAGAAGAGTTGTTCGAGAAAGCGCAGCGGGATTGCTTCGTGGGCGCCTCGCTGACGGTGAAACCGAGCTACACCTGGCGCCTCGCCTGACGCGCGGCTAGCGTTGCCTCCATGACGAACCTGCACGGAGAAGACGGAGAAGTCGTCGACGTCACGATCGAGGCGGTCCTCGACCGCTTCCACTCGCTCAACGTCCCGATCGCGTACTTCGACGGGCCCGCCGGGACGCAGGTTCCGGACTCGGTGCTCGAGGCGGTGTCGGGCTACCTGCTCGCGGCGAACGCCAACGCAGGCGGCAAGTTCCTCACCTCGATGGTCACCGACGACGTCATCGCGGCCGCGCGCGGAGCCGCCTCCGACCTGCTCGGCGTCTTCAGCGACGAGGTCATCTTCGGCGCGAACATGACGAGCCTCAACTTCGCGCTCTCGCGCGCAGCCTCACGCGACTGGCAGGCCGGCGACGAGGTCGTCGCGACGAAGCTCGACCACGACGCGAACATCGCCCCGTGGCTCGAGATCGCCCACGACAAGGGCGTCGTCGTCAAGCTCGCGAATCTCGATGCCGAGTGCCGCATCGACCTCGGCCATCTGCGCTCGCTCGTGACGGAGAAGACGAAGGTCGTCGCATTCCCCTGGGCCTCGAACGCGATCGGGACGATCACGCCGGTGAAGGAGATCGTCGAGATCGCCCGCTCGGTCGGCGCGATCGCCTGGTGCGACGCGGTGCACTACGCGCCGCACGGGGACATCGAGATCCCGGAGTCGGGCGTCGACGTGCTGCTCTGCTCGCCCTACAAGTTCTACGGCCCGCACCTCGGCCTGGCCTGGGCGCGCCGCGACCTGCTCCTCGACTGGCGGCCGTACAAGGTGCGGCCGCAGAGCGAGTGGCCGGGCCAGCGGTTCGAGACGGGCACGCTGCCCCACGAGCTTCTCTGCGGGTTCGTCGCCTGCGTCGAGTACCTGCACGGGGTCGGCTGGACGTTCATCAACCAGCACGAGCGCGAGCTCGGGCAGCGCTTCCTCGACGGGCTGCCGAAGGATTGGACGCTGCATGGGCCGCCGACGATGGAGGGCCGCGTCTCGACGTTCTGCGTCTCCCCGCCCGACGGCGAGACGCCCGCCGAGGCCGCCGCGCGCCTCGGCGCCGCGGGCTTCGCCGTCTGGGACGGCAACAACTACGCAGTCGAGGTCTTCGAGCATCTCGGCCTGCCGGAGGGTGCCATCCGCATCGGCATCGTCCACACAAACACCGCCGAGCAGGTCGACCGCCTCCTCGCCGCCCTGCCCCGCTAACAGTTTCCTTACCAATGACTGGCACTGCGCCTGTCCGTTTCGACCGCGCCGAAAGCCAGTCGTAGAGCCATTTCGCGGAGACGCCGCCTTGGGTCGCGCCGATGACTGGCATCGGACGTGTCCGTCAGGGACGGGGCCGGCTAGGCGTACTTCGTGCGGGCGGCGGCCCAGCGGGGGTCTTCGCGGTGGATGCGGTCGGGGTCGATGCCGCGGGCGTCGGCGATGGCGAGCGTGAGGAGCTGGAAGCGGACGATGTCGACGACCGGGTGGATCGTCGGGACGAGCGTGACCTCGACGCCGAGCTCGCGCAGGGCGGCGACGGCGCCGGCGGCGCGTTCGGCGGCACGGCCCTCGCCCTCGAGGACGTAGGCGCGCACCGACTCGTCGACGGCGGCGAGGAAGCCGTGGAGGAGCTGCTCGGTCTGATGCGCCTCGGCGGCGACCCAGGCGCCCTCGTGCAGCTTCAGCGCCGCCTCCTGCACCGTCGGCCAGTCGCGGCCGGCGCCGGCGAGCAATAGGCGAGGCTGCGGAGGGACCGGATCGGCGCCGCGGGCGACGGCCGTCTCGACCGCATCGGCGAGCCAGGAGACGTCGTCGCCGCGCAGGGCAGCGAGCGCCGCGACGGCGCAGACGTAGCTCGCCGTGTGGCACCACGACCGCTCGACCTCGGGCGTGCAGACGACGACCTCGTCGGCGAGCTCTGCCAGCGGCGACGACGGCTTCCCCGTGACGAGCCAGACCGGGCCGGCGAAGGCACGCGCGGCCTCGAGCGTCAGCGCGGTCTCGCCCTCGTGGGAGATGCAGACCATCAGGTCGGCCGCCGGCGACGAGACGACGGCCTCGAGCGCCTGCAGCGCCCAGCCGCCGGTCTGTGCGGCGTGGAACGAGGTGCCGCAACCGACGAAGACCACGCGCGCAGCCTCCGGCAGCCGCGGCCCGACGGAGAGCTCCCGCAGCCAGTCGGCCTGCAGCTCGACGGCGCGTCGCGTCTCACCAGGCATGGCCCTCTCTATACCATCGGTCATCGTGTCCGTCTTCGAACGTCAACAGCTCTCGAACGGTCTGCGTGTCCTCACCGCACCGCTCGGCCATGCCCAGTCCGTCGCCTGCTTCGTGATGCTTGCCGCCGGCTCGCGCTACGAGCGCGCCGAGAACCGCGGCATCGCCCACTTCGCCGAGCACATGTTCTTCAAGGGCACCGAGCGGCACCCCAGCTCGCGCGACCTGACGACACTCGTCGACGGGATCGGCGGCGAGTTCAACGCCTTCACCTCGAAGGAGTACACGGGCTACTACGTCCGCTGTGCCGGCGCCGACCGCGACGTCGCCTTCGACGTGCTGCTCGACATGATCCGCCACTCGAAGTTCGACCCCGAGGAGATCGACCGCGAGAAGGGCGTGATCCTCGAGGAGATGAACATGTACGCGGACACGCCGCGCGACCAGATCGGCACGGTCTACGAGACGCTGATGTTCGGCGACAACCCGCTCGGCTGGGAGACGCTCGGCACGAAGGAGACGATCCGCGCCGCGACCCGCGACACGTTCACCGACTACATCGACGAGTGGTACACGCCCGACCGCATGGTCATCGGCGTCGCCGGCCAGGTCGGTGACGGCCTCGTCCCGATGCTCGAAGGCGTCCTCGGCGACATGCCGACGACCACGCCGAAGTCTCCCGCGCCCGCGCAGCTCGACACGTCGCCGGGCCCGCGCGTCTCGGTCTTCCACAAGGACGCCGACCAGGCCCATCTGATCCTCGGCGTCCCCTCGATCCCGATCGACCACCCCGACCGCTACGCGATGTCGCTCCTCACGGGCGTCCTCGGTGCCGGGATGTCGTCGCGCCTCTTCCTCGAGGTGCGCGAGCGCCGCGGCCTCGCCTACTACGTCTCGGGGATGAACCACTCCTACACGGATGCGGGCTCGCTCCTCGCCCAGGCCGGCGTCGACATCAAGCGGATCGACGAGGCGGTCAAGGTGATCGTCGAGCAGTTCGGGCGCATGGCGACCGAGCGCGTGCCGGACGACGAGTTCGAGAAGGCCCGCGCGATGATCAAGGGCCGCTTCGTCCTCCGTACCGAGAACCCGCAGGGCCTGCTGATGTACGGCCTCAACCGCGAGGTGCTCGAGGGCGAGGCACTCGAGCCGGCCGAGCTCCTGAAGCAGATCGACGCGGTCACCGCCGAGCAGGTGCAGGATCTGGCGCAGCGCCTGATCGCGACCGACAAGCTCCACCTCGCCGTCATCGGTCCGTTCAAGGACGAAGACGCGCGCTTCTCGGCGCTGCTCGCCTAGTCAGACCCGGGCGGCGAGCCGCTCGAGCAGGGCGACGCTCTCGTCGACGAGGCGGTTGACCTCGCCGCGATTCACGTTCGAGTTCGTGATGCCGTAGGCCCAGCGGTAGGTGTCCTGGTCGACGATCTCCCGCAGGGGCACGGTGTCGACGAGATCGAGGTCGGAGTCCTCGGGGAGGTAGCCCGCGTAGTCGTTCGCGTACGCCGCGGCGACCGTCGTCGCGAAGGGGCTGCGCTCCTTGATCCGCAGACCCGCGGCGTTGAAGAGCTCGAAGGGGTTCGTCACGATCGCAACGTCCCCCGCCGCGATGCCGACCACTTGCGCGCGCGCCGGGACGTCGGCCCGCTCGAGCATGTCGAGATACATCCGCAGCGCGCCGTTGACGTAGGTGCGGGGGAAGTCCTGCGCCGAGGTCATCGTGTGCACGCCGGGCGCCCAGACCTCGGGCCACGGCTCCTCCTCGACCTCGCCGTTCTCGGCAAGGAGAGCGCGGATCTCGTCGGCGGCGTAGGAGTGGCGGCGGCGATCGAGCTCGAGCCAGACGGTCTCCGCCGCAACGCGGCCGCCCGGCACCGGCTCGATCGCCGCGTACGACGCCACTGCCTGTTCGCCGATCCCCCGCCCGAGACGGTCGCGCAGCTCGTAGCCGTGCGGCTCTGCCTCGCGGTCGCCGAACCACCAGTCGAACGGAGCGATGTCGCCGGCGCAGCCCTGGATGAAGATGCACTCGACACCGGGGATCGCCGTCTCGACACTGTCGCGGAGCGGGCCGATGTACTCGGCATCCCAGAGGATCGTCGTCCCGCCGACGGAGATCGGGTGGACGGCCATGCTGACGAGCGCGGCCAACGGGCCACCGGCGGCGCGGTCGATGCGGATGACGGTGAGCGAGTCGTCGACGCTGCGCGTGCGGTCGACACGGTTGCCGGAGAGGCCCGGCGCGGAGGTGACCTTCGCGCCCACCGCGGCCGGCTCGAGCTTGCGCCAGGCGGCGTACGCGGCACCCGCGAGCGCGTCGCCGACGAACTCCGCGTACCGCTCGAACGCGGCGACGTCGGGCAGCCCGCCGATCGTCGCGCCGCGGACGAGGCTCGGCGCGCTGTGGTTGTGGCTCGCATGCACCGAGATCGCGTTCTCGGGGATCCCGGTGAGGGCGTGGACGCGTTCGCGCACGGTCGCAGCCAGGTCGGCGCCGACGAAGACGAGGTCGCAGACGACGATCGCGGCCTCGTGCTCGCCGTCGGAGAGGACGAGCGCCTGCCCGATGAGCGGCTCCTTGACTCCCTGCGCGAGCGCGTCGCGGGCGGCCCAGCAGCCGAGCGGCAGGCCGAGCGGCGGCGTGATGTCGGCGTGTGCGACACCGGCACGAAAGGTCATGCGAGCTCCTCCTTGTCGATCACGCGTCCGACGACGGTGAGATTGTCGCCCTGCTCGGTCGTCGCGATCGCGCGGATGCAGCAGACGATCCCGTCGAGCTCGGCGGTGATCCGCTCGAACTACCTTTGGGACGAGAGCGCCGCGATCTATGAGCACGCGCTCAAGCTCTGGGAGGGGCTCGAGGCCGAGCTCGACTACGACCTGCTCTTCAGCCAGCGCGGCGTCCTCAACCTCGCGCACACGCTGCAGGACGTCCGTGACAGCGTCCGGCGCGTGCAGGCGAACGTCTTGAACGGCGTCGACGCCGAGTGGCTCGACCCGGACGGGGTCGCCGAGGTCTGCCCGATCGTCAACGTCTCGCCCGACGCCCGCTACCCGGTGCTCGGCGCGACCTTCCAGCCGCGCGGCGGCATCGCGCGCCACGAGAACGTCGCCTGGGGCTATGCCCGGGCGGCCGACGCGCTCGGGGTCGACCTGATCCAGGGCTGCGAGGTCACCGGCATCGAGCTGACGCATGGGCGCGCGACCGCCGTGCAGACGAGCCGCGGGCGGATCGCCGCCGGGCAGGTCGCGCTCGTCGCCGCCGGGCACAGCTCGGTGCTCGCCGGCATGGCGGGCCTGCGGCTTCCGGTGCAGAGCCACCCGCTGCAGGCGCTCGTCTCGGAGCTCTACGAGCAGGTGCTCGACACCGTCGTGATGTCGAACGCCGTCCACGTCTACGTGAGCCAGGCCCACAAGGGCGAGCTCGTGATGGGCGCCGGCATCGACGCCTACAACTCGTACGCCCAGCGCGGCGCCTTCCATGTGATCGAGCACCAGCTCGCGGCGGCGATCGAGCTCTTCCCCCTGTTTGCGCAGGCGCGCGTGCTGCGCACCTGGGCCGGCATCGTCGACACGACCCCCGACGCCTCGCCGATCGTCGCCCGCACGCCGGTCGAGAACCTCTACGTCAACTGCGGCTGGGGCACCGGAGGGTTCAAGGCGACTCCGGCGTCGGGGTGGACGTTCGCCTGGACGATCGCGAAGGATGCCCCGCACGCGTTGAACGCGCCGTTCACGCTCGAGCGCTTCGTCACCGGCGAGCTGATCGACGAGCACGGCGCGGCGGCGGTGGCCCACTGATGCTGCTCGTCCCCTGCCCCTGGTGCGGCCCGCGCGACGAGACCGAGTTCTCCTATGGGGGCGAGGCGGGCGTGCCCTACCCGGCAGATCCGGCCTCGGTCGACGACCGCGACTGGGGCGCATACCTCTTCGTCCGCGCCAACCCGAAGGGCCCGTTCGCCGAGCGCTGGGTGCACACGCAGGGCTGCCGCCGCTGGTTCGACGTCGTCCGCGACACCGCGACCCACGAGTTCCTCAAATGACCTTCAGCTTCGACGGACGCCCGATCGCGTTCGAGCCGGGCGACACGATCGCCGCGGCGCTCGTCCGTGTGGGCGTGCTCGACGGCTTTCGCAGCGTCTACCGCGGCCGTCCGCGCGGCGTCTTCACCGCCGACGAGCAGGAGCCGAACGCGCTCGTGCAGGTCGGCCCGGAGCCGATGCTGCGTGCGACGCTCGTTCTCGCCGAAGACGGGATGGACGTGCGCTCGCTCGCCAGCAAGGGCCGGCTCGTCTCGGCCGTAGACACCGTGCGCCGGGATGCGATGTACGCGCACTGCGACGTGCTCGTGATCGGCGGCGGACAGTCTGGTCGGCGCGCCGCTGCAGAGGCGTCGGGCCGCGTGATCCTGCTCGAGCAGGGAGCCTGCGCTCCGCTCGACGGCGTGCGCGTACTCGAACGCACCCGCGCCCTCGGTCTCTACGAGGGCACCTACGTCACCGCCGTCGAGCGCGGCACCCGCCTCTGGCACATTCGCGCGAAGCGCATCGTCCTCGCCACGGGGGCGCTCGAGCGCCCACCCGTGTTCGAGGGCAACGACGCTCCGGGCACGATGCTCGCCGGCGCCTTCGAGGCCTACGGCCGGCCCAACGGGGCCAGGCCCGTCTCGGACGGGTTCAGCCCTCGCGTCCACCTGTGGAGCCAGGCCGGCGGACGCCTCGCCTGGGACGACCGGATCGCCGCGCCCGCCCCCACCGGCGAGCTGCGCACGGTGGAGTGTGTGGGCCGCCTCACCGGCGCCGGCCTGCCCGACGCTCCCGCGTTCTCGCTCCCCGAGGGGGACGAGGACGCGATGTTCGTCGACCTCGAGCGCGACGCGACGGTGGCCGACATCCGCCGCGCGATCGGCGCAGGGCTGACGGCGGTCGAGCACGTCAAGCGCTACACGACGATCGGCACCGGCTCCGACCAGGGCAAGACGTCGAACGTCAACGCGATCCGCGTCGCCGCCGAGCTCCTCGGCGTCCACCCCGGAAAGCTCGGCACCACGACCTTCCGCCCGCCCTATGTCCCCGTCGCGTTCTCGCTGCTCGCCGGCCGCAACCGCGGCGAGCTCTTCGACCCCGTGCGCGTGACGCCGATCCACCCGTGGCACGTCGAGGCGGGCGCCGTCTTCGAGAACGTCGGCCAGTGGCACCGGCCGCGCTACTACCCGCAGGACGGCGAGACGATGGACGAGGCCGTCCTGCGCGAGTGCGCGGCGGCCCGCACGACCGTCGCGATGATGGATGCCTCGACGCTCGGCAAGATCGACGTCCAGGGGCCGGACGCCGTCGAGTTCCTCAACCGCCTCTACACGAACGCGTACGGATCGCTCGCGGTCGGGATGTGCCGCTACGGCGTGATGTGCCACGCCGACGGGATGGTCTTCGACGACGGCGTCGTGATGCGCGTCGGCGAGGAGCGGTTCGTCTGCACGACGACCACCGGCAACGCGGCCTCGGTGCTCGCGTGGATGGAGGAGTGGCTCCAGACCGAGTGGCCGGAGCTGCGGGTGTGGCTGACCTCGGTCACCGAGCAGTGGGCGACGGTCGCAGTTGTCGGACCCGGCGCGCGCGAGCACCTCGCGACGCTGACGCAGCTCCCGCTCGACACCGAGAGCTTCCCGTTCATGGCGATCCGCGAGGGCGAGGTGGCCGGCATCCCCGCCCGCGTGGCGCGCGTCAGCTTCTCGGGCGAGCTCGCCTTCGAGGTGAACGTCGACGGCCGGCACGGGCTCGCGCTCTGGCAGGCGATCCACGGCGCCGAGCCGATCACGCCGTACGGGACGGAGACGATGCACGTCCTCCGCGCCGAAAAGGGCTATCCGATCATCGGCCAGGACACCGACGGGACGGTGACACCGCAGGATCTCGGGATGAGCTGGATCGTCTCGAAGGTGAAGGAGGAGTTCGTCGGCAAGCGCTCCTTCGCGCGGGCCGAAACGGCGCGCGAGGATCGCAAGCAGCTCGTCGGGCTGCTGCCGGTCGACCCGGAGGCGCTGCTGCCAGAGGGAGCACAGCTCGTCGCCTCGGCTGAGCTGCCCGCGCCGCCGGTACCGATGCTCGGCCACGTGACCTCGAGCTACCGCAGCGCCGAGCTCGGCCGCACCTTCGCGCTCGCGCTGGTGAAGGGCGGCCTCGGGCGGATGGGCGAGATCGTCCACGCGCCGCTCCCCGCTCCCGGCATCGCGGCCGAAATCGTCCCGTCGGTGCTCGTCGATCCGGAAGGAGCCTGGCGTGACGGCCGTCCTCGCTGAGCGCGACCTCGGCCCGCAGGTGTCGGTGCGCGGCGAGGCGCAGCCGGGCTTCCCCACCGTGCCGAACACGGTCGCCGAGGTCGAGGGGCGCACCGTCCTCTGGCTCGGCCCGGACGAGTGGCTCGTCCTCGGCGGAGTCGAAGCCGACTACCCGTCGGCCGCCGCGGCGGTCGACGTCTCCGCGAACCGCGTCTGCTTCGAGCTCAGCGGGACGGGCGTGACGGACGTCCTCGCCCAGGGCTGCGCGCTCGACCTCGACCCCACGGCGTTCCCCGCCGGCACCTGCGCGCAGACACTCGTCGGCCGCACGCAGGCGATCCTGTTTCGTCCCGAGCTCAACCGCTTCCTGATCCTCGTCCGCCCCTCGTTCGCGCCCTACGCCCGCGCCTGGCTCGCCGACGCCGTCGCCGGCGCGTAGCCCTCAGAGCCGATGACTGGCATCGGGACATGTCCCGAGCGCACGGTCGCCACCTGGCTCTGCGCCTAGGTTTTCAGGATCCGACGCGACGTTGTTGCCCTCTCGTTACCAATGACTGGCACCGGTTGAGGCAATGACTGGCACCGGTTGAGGCACCGGTTGAGGACCCGCCGTCAGCCGTCGGCCAACGCGAGCTTCGACACGGCGGTGCCGAAGGCGCGGGAGGCGTCGAGCGTGACCTCGGGGCGGTAGGTGAGGACGACGACGATCCGGGCACCGCGCCGGAGGTAGACGATCGCCGCGCTGTTGTGCGTGTCGTCGAGCCAGCCGTCCTTCTCGGCGTGCGGGACGCCGGCCGGCACCGTGAGGAGGCCCTCGCTGTCCTCGTCGAGCGACAGATAGCCGAGCTCGGCGCGTGCGTCTGCCTGCGTGAGCTCGGTGTCGCGGATCGCCCAGCGCTGTCCGGCCGCTGCGGCCTGGAGACGGAAGAGCGCCCGGCCGAGGTCACGGGCCGTCGTCAACCGCGTGTGGAAGGAGTTCGGCGGGTCGGGGTCGTCGCGCTTCCCGGCAGCGGCGGTGTCGCGATAGGGGCCGGGAAAGGTGCTCGAGAACATCCCGAGCCGATGCAGGGCGGCGTCGATCGGGGTCATCCCGCCCACCCGCGCGTAAATGTCGTTTGCCGCATCGTTGTCCGACCACTCGCCGATCGCGCGCAGATCGCCGTCGATCGGCGACGAGGCCCCGAAGCCGAACCGGCGGATCCCTTCCGCCATCACCGCGATCTTGACGGTCGACGCAGCGGGAAACGCCGAGTCCGCGTTCCAGCTCGCCCAGCTCCCGGTCTTCAGGTTCTCGACCCAGACCGCGGCCCAACCGTCGTAGCCCCTGGCGAGACGCGCGAGCTTCGTGGAGAGAACCGTGTCATGTCGGGTCGGCAGGTGCGGGACGACGGGCGGCACCGTAGGCAGTGCTGCAGAACCCGCCGCAGGCGCGAGGACAAGGCCAAGAGTCGTGGCGAGGAGCGCGCGCCGCATGGGCGCGCCATCCTACGCGTCAGTCGTCTTTGGCGGCTTCGTCGGCGCCGCGCAGGCGCAACTCGTCGACGACCGACGGATCGGCGAGCGTCGTCGTGTCGCCGAGCGGCTTGTTCTCGGCGATGTCGCGCAGGAGGCGGCGCATGATCTTGCCGCTGCGCGTCTTCGGCAGCTCCGGCGCGAAGACGATGTTCGCCGGCTTCGCGATCGGACCGATCTTCGCGGCGACGTGGCTCCGCAGCTCCTCGAGCTTCTCGACCGAGCCGTCGACGCCACCCTTCAGCGTGACGAAGGCCACGATCGCCTGGCCGGTCAGCGCATCCGCGCGCGCTGCCACCGCCGCTTCAGCCACGTCGTGATGATCGACGAGCGCCGACTCGACCTCGATCGTCGAGATCCGATGGCCGGAGACGTTCATCACGTCGTCGACCCGCCCGAGCAGCCAGTAGTCCCCGTCGGCGTCGATCCGCGCGCCGTCACCGGCGAAATAGACGTCGTCGTACTTCGACCAGTACGTCTCCTTGTAGCGGGCATCGTCGCCGTAGATCCCGCGCAGCATCGCCGGCCACGGCTTGCGCAGCACGAGGTACCCGCCACCCCCCGGACCGACCTCTTCGCCCTGCTCGTTGAAGATCGCCGCATCGACGCCGGGGAACGGGCGCGTGGCCGAGCCGGGCTTCGTCGTCGTGATCCCGGGGAGCGGGGTGATCAGGATCATCCCCGTCTCGGTCTGCCACCAGGTGTCGACGATCGGGCAGCGCTCGCCGCCGATGTGCTCGTGGTACCAGACCCAGGCCTCCGGATTGATCGGCTCGCCGACCGAGCCAAGAAGGCGCAGACTCGCGAGATCATGCTTGGCCGCGTGCTCCGGTCCCCACTTCATGTGGGCACGGATCGCGGTCGGCGCGGTGTAGAGGATCGTGGCTCCATAGCGCTCGGCGATCTCCCACCAGCGGTCCTTGTCGGGATAGTCCGGCGTCCCCTCGTACATCACCGAGGTCGCCCCGTTGCAGAGCGGGCCGTAGACGATGTAGCTGTGCCCGGTGACCCAGCCGACGTCGGCGGCGCACCAGTAGACGTCCGTCTCGGGCTTGAGGTCGAAGATGTAGTGATGGGTCGACGCCGCGCCGACGAGGTAGCCGGCGGTCGTGTGCGCAATGCCCTTCGGCTTCGCGGTCGTCCCGGAGGTGTAAAGGAGGTACAGCAGATCCTCGGCGTCCATCGGTTCGCAGGGGCAGTCGGCCTCGCTGCCCGTCTCGTGCCACCAGTGGTCGCGGCCCTCGGTCATCGGGACGTCGTTGCCGGTGCGGCGCAGGACGAGCGTCTTCGTGACGCCGGGTGAGAGCGCGAGCGCCTCGTCGGCCGTCCGCTTGAGCGGCACCGGCGCGCCGCGCCGCCACGCCTCGTCCTGGGTGATCAGCACGGTGCAGCCCATATCGTTGAGACGGTCGGAGAGAGAGTCGGCGGAGAACCCACCGAAGACGACCGTGTGCGGCGCGCCAAGCCGGGCGCAGGCGAGCATCGCGATGGGCGCCTCGGGGACCATCCCCATGTAGATCCCCACGGCCGTGCCCTTGCCGACGCCGAGCTCCTTGAGCGCGTTCGCGCAACGCACGACCTCCGCCTGGAGGTCGGCGTAGGTGAGCGTGCGGCGATCGTCGGCCGGCTCGCCCTCCCAGTGGAAGGCGACGCGGTCGCCGTTCCCCGCCTCGACGTGGCGGTCGACGCAGTTGTAGGCGACGTTGAGCTTCCCGCCGAGGTACCACTGCGCGTAGGGACGCTCCCAGCGGTAGAGCTCGGTGAACGGCTCGAACCAGGTGACGCGCTCGCGACCCTCCTGCTCCCAGAACTCCTCGAACGAGAGGTCGTAGATCTCGGGCTGCGCGTTCGCCTGCGCCGCGAACGCAGGCGAGGGTGGGTAGCGGCGCTCTTCGGAGAGCAGCGTGTCGATCGCCTGGTCGGGCATGCCGCGGCAGTTTAGACGCGGCGGAAATGCCGGGCTCCGTCCGCTGGCTGGCAACCGGGACGGACGGAACCCGGCGTAGGTATTCGCACCGAAGGCTCGATCGGTTGGCGTGTTTCGTGAGGTCCGTCCGGGGTATCCCCTGGGGGTCGGCTGGCAGCCACCATCACCCACGTTTTCTCTGGAGGCTCCCATGAACGACATTCCGCAGCTCAACCTCGCCGAGATCGACGTCGACGGTGCGATCCGCGAGACGGCCGACGCCGTCAACACCCACTCCCGTGCCGGCTTCCTGCGCACGGCCGGCATCGGCGGCGCGGCCCTGATGGCGGGCGGCGCGTTCGCCGGCGCGCTCCCGAGCCTCGCGGGCGCGGCAACCATCCCCGCCAGCGACATCGCGATCCTCAACTTCGCGCTCACCCTCGAGTACCTCGAGGCAGCGTTCTACGCGGAGGCCGTCGCGAAGGGCGCGCTGCAGAGCGACAAGGAGACCGAGCACTTCGCCACGGTCGTCGCCCAGCACGAGGAGGATCACGTTTCGTTCCTCAAGAAGGTGCTCGGCGCGAAGGCCGTCGCGACGCCGACGTTCGACTTCAAGGGGACGACCGCCGACCTCGCAATGTTCCAGGCGACCGCCGACGTCCTCGAGAACACGGGCGTCCATGCCTACCTCGGCCAGGTCGGGAACATCAAGACCAAAGCCGTGCTCGCGGGCGCAGGCCGGATCCTGCCGGTGGAGGCGCGCCATGCCGCCTGGATCCGCGACATCCGCTTCTCCGGCGGCACCGACGTCACGACGACGCCGGCCCCGGGCGCGTTCGAGGATGGCTTCACCAAGGCGCAGATCCTGGCCGCCGTCAAGGCGACGGGCTTCATCGTCGCGTAGTCCCTTTCCGCTTCTGCGGCCGCTCGAAGGCGGGACCCGGTGCACGCCGGGTCCCGCCCCTCCCTTGTCAGAATCGGCGTGTGGGCGCGTTTTGTCTGCCGGAGAATCACGCAGGGCTGCGCTTTCTCTCGGTGCTGCCTGGTGGGCGTGCCTGGGTGGAGCGCCTCCCAGAGCTCGTCGATCGCTGCACGGAGCGGTGGTCGCTCGTCGTTGGTGAGCACTACGGCGAGGGGTGGGCCTCGCTCACTCTGCGCGCGTCGGGCCCCGCTGGAGAGCCACTCGTACTCAAGCTCTCGTTCCCGCATCACGGCGCCGAGCATGAGGCCGACGCGCTGCTGGCCTGGGGCGGAGACGGCGCAGTGCGCTTGCTCGACCGGGACGACGCGGGAGGAGCATTGCTGCTCGAGCGATGCGAGCCCGGCACCCCTCTCTCGACGCTCCGCTCCGATGCCGCTCTCGCGGTGGCCGCCGAGCTGCTCCCGCGGCTATGGATCCCGGCCGGAGCTCCCTTCGCCGCGCTCGTCGACGAAGCCGCGAACTGGTCCGACGAGCTCGCGGATCTCTGGGAACGTCACGGACGCCCGTTCGAGCGGAAACTGCTCGACTCTGCGAGGGGCGGGCTGCGTGAGCTGATCGACGATCCCGGAGCACCGGTGCTCGTCTCGCAGGACTTCCACGCGGGCAACGTCCTGCGCGCTGGACGCGAGCCATGGCTGGCGATCGATCCGAAGCCACTCGTGGGCGACCGCGAGTTCGGAGTCGTCGCACTCGTTCGCGGGCGCGAACTCGGCACCGCCGATGCCGACGTTCTGCTCCGGCTCGAACGACTCGTGTCCGATCTGGAGCTCGACGCCGAGCGCGTCCGGCGCTGGACGCTGGCGCACACGCTGCTCTGGGCGTTCGACGGAGGCCGCGTCTCGGCCGAGCACGTCGCGACCGCGCGCATGCTCGGCTAAAGAAATCCTCCGGCCTGCGCCTCAGTATCCGAGAGGTGGATGAGCGTGCCCGAGACCTGGAGCAGCTGTACCGCGACCGCTACTCGAGCTTCCGTAGCGTCGCGCAGCGGATCGTCGGCGATGTCGAGGTCGCCCACGAGGTGGTGCAGGAAGCCTTCGCACAGGCGTTGCGGAAGCGCCGCAGCTTTCGCGGAGACGGTGTCCTCGAGGCCTGGATGTGGCGGATCGTCGTGCGCCTCGCCTGGCGGGAGAAGCCGGCTCGCCCTGGCGTCACGGTGCACGAGGCGGCGCACGAGGATGCGCACGCCGATCACGAGCTCCGCGCGCTCGTGCGCGGGCTCTCCGCGAAGCGCCGCGAGGTCGTGTTCCTGCGGTACTTCGCAGACCTCTCGTACGCGGAAATCGCCGCGGTCTGCCGGGTGAGCGAAGGCACCGTGGCGGCGACGTTGAATCAGGCTCGCCGCGAGCTCGGCGAGCGGCTCCGCGAGCAGGAGGCGGGGACGTGACGGTTGAAGCGGACTGGGGCGATGTCCTCCGCCGCGCTCGGCGGCGCGACCGCCGACGCACGTGGATCCTGGCTGCGGCTGCGTTCGCGACGATCGCCGGTGCCGCGTCGGCGTTGGCCCTCACCCGCCCGTCGATCGACTTCCTCTCCGCACCGAAGAGCCCCCGGACCGTCGTGGACGACTTCGGCCGAGCCGACGTCGCGGCGCCGCCGGGCATGGCGACCGGGGTGCTTCCTCATCAGACCCGCCGCATCACCTCGGTGCCGTTCCGCGGCAGGCAGATCGTGCTCTACGTCGCGCCGACGAAGGGCGGCGGCTTCTGCGAGCTCTGGGCCATCGGCAAGGGCGGCGGCGGGGGTTGCGACCGGACGCGCAGCGACATCGGGCAGCGGCTCAGCCTCGGCAGGCTCGGGCTGGACCACGGCTCGTTCCTCACCGGCAAGCTCGGCGAGGCGAAGGCTGCACGCATCGTCGTCAGCTTTCCGGACGGGTCGAGCGACGAGGTCCCGTTCGTCTGGGTCGGTGCCCCGATCGACGCAGGCTTCTTCCTGTACTCGCTCACCGGAGCGCAGCGCACGGCCGCCTCCGAGACGGTGACCGTCCTCGACGCCTCCGGCCATGTGCTGACGCACGCGACGGATCCGTTGCGGTCACCGGGGCCGCTCTCCCAGGGTCACCATGTGGCCGGAATCGGCTACGTCGACGTCCCTGGGCGCGCGATCTACGCGAAGCGCCGCCTGCTCTTCGACCTCCGCTCGCCTTCGGGCCGGCGGACGATGCTCTGGACTGCGCCGGAGCGCGGTGGCGGGAGCTGTTGGTGGACGAACCGGGGCTCGGGCTGCGACGACGGCAAGGAGCACTTCCTGCCCGAATTCGTGAAGGAGCATCCGCAGCGGGTACAGCTCCTGCGTCAGCTGAACCTCGGCCTCTACGGCGGGAACCCCGTCATCCTCTGCTGCACCGTCGGCCCGAAGGTCGCCCGGGTGGAGTTCCGCTTTCAGGACGGAGACCGGATGGACTACGCACCGCGCGACGGCTACCTCGTCGTCGCGATCCCGCCCGCGCACGACGCGCTCGGGCACCGGCTGATCAAGGAACTCGCCTACAACGCTTCCGGTCACGTTCTCGCCGAGCGCTCGGTTCGCGCCAAGCTCCCGGGCGTGTACCCGTGCGCGAAGCGGAAGCACTACGCGTACGGCGTGACGATGTGCCCCTAGGGCGTGAGGTCGTACGGGAACCGCGTCAGGTTCTCGGCGCCGTCTTCGGTGACGACGACGAGATCCTCGAGGCGGCAGCCGCCGTAGCCCGCGCGGTAGAGGCCGGGCTCGATCGCGAGCACGTCGCCGACGACCAGGTCGTCCAATCCGGCCATACCGAGGAACGGCTCCTCGTGCACCTCGAGCCCGACGCCGTGGCCGAGCGAGTGGAAGAAGCCGCTCGAGAGCACCTCGCCGTCGGCTTTGGTGCGCTGCGTGGGATAGCCGGCCGCTTCGAAGATGTCGCAGGTTCCGGCGTAGAGCTGCTTCCCCGGGATCCCGGGGCGCGTCGCGGACACGGCCTGCTCGAGCGCCTCGAGGCAGAGCCGCTGCCACTCGGCGATCTCGTCGGGGATCTCGCCGACGACGAAGGTCCGGGTCATGTCGGCCGAGCACGACGACTCGCTGTCGCGCGGCCAGAGGTCGATCACGATCGTCTCGCTTGCCTGGATCCGCCCCTCGCCCATGTGGTGGCCGATCGCGGACTGCGCTCCGTGCGAGACGATGAACTCGTCGGCGGTGCAGTTGTGCTCGAGGAACACCGCCCCGATCGCGGCCTTGAGCCGTTCGCTCGTGAGCGGGGCGCCGTCGACGTCGAGGCCGCCGTCGCCCGGAACCGCTCGTGCGAGGAGGTCGCGCGCGGCGCCCATCGCCGCCTCGGCGGCCGCCTGTGCGCGACGGACGCCCGCG
>CAIYXH010000091.1 GCA_903930195.1 uncultured Actinomycetes bacterium
GAGGTCGCACGCGGAGCAGCGCGAACCTGCTTGGCCTGCTCGACCGGGATGTTCGCGGCGTCGGCGATCTCCTCGAGCGTCGGCTCGCGGCCGAGCTCCGTCCAGAGCTGGCGCTCGACCCGGTTCATCTTGTGCAACCGCTCGACGACGTGGACGGGCATGCGGATCATCCGCGACTTGTCGGCGAGCGAGCGCGCGACCGCCTGGCGCACCCACCAGGTCGCGTACGTGGAGAACTTGTAGCCGCGGCGCCAGTCGAACTTCTCGACGGCGCGGATCAGCCCGAGGGTGCCTTCCTGGATCAGGTCGAGGAACGGCAGACCCTGGTTGCGGTAGCCCTTCGCGATCGAGACGACGAGGCGCAGGTTCGCCTGGATCATCTCGTTCTTCGCAACCAGGTCGCCACGCTCGATCCGCTTCGCGAGCGAAACCTCTTGCGCCGCCGTCAGCAGGCGATGGCGGCCGGCCTCGCGCAGGAAGAGCGCCAGCGGGTCGGTCGTCGTCTCGACAAACGCGATCGGCGGCTCCGGCTCGACGTCGTCGTCCGGACGAACGTCCGCGACGAGCTCGACGGCGCGCTTCTCGAGCTCGCGGTACAGCGCGTCCGACTCGAGCGCGTTCAACTCGAGCGGCTCGACGACCGCGTTCAGCACCGACTGCTTGAGCGAGCCGCGCTCCTCGGCGGCCTCGACGAGCCGGTGCAGCTCGTCCGAGAGCTCGAGCACGTCGACCTCGGGCGCTGCGCTCGACATCAGCGCGCTCCTTGCAGGCCGTCTTCACGCGAATGCACGAGAATGTGCGTTATGTCGAGTTGGCACAGGACGGACGGGTGACGGCCGTTGGCACGTCTCCTCTCGTCCGGGCGATCGCTTGCAACCACTGGAACCTGCACATCGTTCACGGGCTTCCCTCCGTCGACGTGGTGCGTTCTGTTACGAGTCGTGCGCGAGCGCAACCCTAGACGCGAGATTCGGGCTGTCCGATCCGGCCGCTGCCCGCAGACGGCGTTCTGGTCGCAAACAGCGACCTTTTCCGCGTAGGTCTGCTTGACCCACGCCGGCGGCGCAGTAGATTCCCACCTGCGCCGAGCACGGAGCGCGAGTAGGTCGAAGCCAGGCCGAGGGGCAGTACGCGGAAGCGGAACGTCTGTCGGCCCGGTGGACGAAAGCGCTACCGGCTCGGCGAATCTCTGGTCCCGTTTCCTTTCTAGAGCACGCTGACGATCGGCCAAGTTGGCATGCGCGAAAGGAAAAAGATGCAAAGAGCGGCTCTTCCCTTGCGGCAGTCCTTGCACCAGCCGTTCACACGCCGTACTGTCCTCCTTGCACCGAGCACGGAGCGCGAGTAGGTCGAATCCGAGCCCAGGGGCCGTACGCGGAAGCGGAAAGCCAATGGGTCCGGAGGACGAAAGCGCCACCGGCTCGGTGAATTTCTTTTTAAGCCCTTCGCCGTGCCGTGCGCAGCGCCGCGCCAGGGATTAGACTGCGGGCATGACCAAGCTCCGCCTCCCCGCCATGTCCCACGGCGTCACGTCCTTCATCTGGGCGGTCGGCTTCGCCGTCTTCATCTGGATCGGCGGCATCGGCATCGGCATCTCTCGCGCGACCAGCGGGCTGTTCGCCCTGGTGGCGCTCTGTGCGATCTTCCTCTTCGTCCGGGTCTACGGCGAAGACGAGCCGCGCCGGTCCTGACGCTCCGCCTCGGGCGCAAGCGCACCCATCAGGAAGCGTGCAAGCCGGGGTCCGACGGCTGCCGACAGACGCTCGCGTCCGGCCTGCGCGAAGGCCTCGGCTTTCGCCTGAGCCTCGTCCGTCGTCCCGTTCATCGGCGCCATACGAACAGGATCGGCGGTACAGCGCGGCGCACGATCCCCTGGGAGGTGGGTTTCTGCCTAGCCTTTAGTGGAGATAGGCATCCCCGAACGGGGGACTGCGGCCGCTAGTAGGTGATCAGCGAGTGCAGCTCGGTGCCGGCGAGACGCTCGCGGCCGCCGAGGAAGCTGAGCTCGATGATGAAGCAGGCGCCGACGACCTCGCCACCGATCCGCTCGATCAGCCCGCGAATCGCCTCGACCGTCCCGCCTGTCGCCAGCACGTCGTCGTGGATCACGACGCGCGTGCCCGGCGGAATCAGCTCCGGATGCAGCTCGAGCGAGTTCGACCCGTACTCGAGCGCGTAGCTCGCGCTGACGGTCTCGGGCGGCAGCTTGCCGGGCCGGCGCGCCGGGACGAAGCCGCAGCCGGCCTCCGCCGCGACCGCAGCGCCAAGGATGAAGCCGCGCGCTTCGGCGCCCACGATCAGGTCGGGCTTGATCTCCCTCACCCACGTCGCGAGCTCGGCGATCGTCTGCTGCAGCGCCTCGGGATCCGCGAGCAGCGGCGTGATGTCCTTGAAGCCGACACCGGGCGTGGGAAAGTCCTGGACTTCCCGGATTCGGGTCCGAAGCTCCGGCACGGGCCTACTCTGCCACGATCGCGCGAACCTCGCGCCAGAGAAGGAGCCCGATCAGCTCCTGGGCAAGCTCGGTCAACGCCTGAAGGTCGTTCGCGCCGCTTGCCTTACGCTCGGCATTGCGTGAGCGGAGCGCCGGCGCGACGAGCTGCTCGAGCAGCGCCGCCTCACGGTCGGTCGCCGTACGGAACGTCCGCAGATGCCGTGCGTCGATGCCGAAGCGCGTGATCTGCGCGCAGACCTGCGCGACGTCGGCGTCGGTCTCCGGGTACCGCTTGTCGGCGCCGCTCCCGGTCGGCGAGAGCAGGCCGTAGTCCTCGAGCTCCTTGACCACCTCGAGCGAGACACCGGCCCGCTCGGCGAGATCCGTGGCAGAGAGCTCGCTGAGCCGTTCGCCGATCCCGGCGGGCCGCCGGCGCTTGCGCTCGGCCGCGCCCGGCGCCGCGAGCTCCTCGCGGATCACGCGCAGCGGCAGGAAATCGTCGCGCTGCAGCGTCAGGATCGTCACCAGCCGCTCGATGTCGTGCTCCGAGAAGAGGCGATACCCCCCACGCGTGCGCTGCGGCGTGATCAGGCCTTCGTCCTCGAGGAAGCGGATCTTCGAGATCGAGATGTCCGGGAAGTCGGGCGTCAGACGGCGGACGACCTCGCCGATGCGGGCGAGGCGCTCGCGCTGCTGGGTGCCGGAGACGGTGCTCATCGCTCCACGAAGGTCAGGCGGTACTTGCCGATCTGCAGCTCGTCGCCGTTCGCGAGCGCGGTCCGGTCGATCCGCTGCCGGTTGACGAACGTGCCGTTGAGCGAGTTCTGATCCTCGACGGCGAAGCCCTCGCCCTCGGCGACGATCGAGGCGTGATTGCGCGAGACCGTGACGTCGTCCAGGAAGACCTCGCAGTCGGGCGAGCGGCCGATGCGCGTACGCTCGGGCTGCACCGCGAAGCTCTCCCCCGCCCTGCCGCCGCCGGAGCGCACGATCAGCGCCGGGCCCTCGAAGCCGTCGACCGGGTCGCCGACGAGCTCGTCGATCTCACCGGGCGAAAAGGTCTGCGTCGTCTCGGTCTCGTCCTCCTTCTGCAGGAGGGCGCCGCAACGCGCGCAGTAATTCGCGGTTTCCAGGTTCTGGAAGCCGCATTCGGTGCAGTAGACGTGGCTCACGACTCGGGAGACGCCTTGCCGGCGAGAATCTCCGAGAGACGCGCGACGTCGACGTGGTCGAGCACGCTGCGTCCACCCGAGCGCTGGAGCCGAGCGACGAGCTCGGCGCGCAGGATGTCGATCTTGCCGTGCAGGATGCGGCGCTGATAGCTCAGCTCGCGCTCCTGGCCCTCCAATTCGTCCTTGAGCTGCTTCAGCTCCTCATCGGAGAGGGAGCCGAGATCCGGGAGCGGTTGCACGCGCGACCCTTTCGTCGTGAGGTGGGATTACAGCGGACCGGAGCCCGAACCGTCAACCTCAGCTTGAGAATTCTCTCGTCTAACGAGTTCCCCGCCGCGTCCCGATCTCCTCCGATGCCTTGCGGCCGTAGAGCACGAGGGCGAGGATCGCGAAGCCGAATCCGATCCAGAAGATCACGAGCGGCCAGGTCGTCCCCTTCGTCGTGAGCAGCACGCACGCGAGGCTTGCGTAGAGGATCCAGGTGGCGGCCTTGCCGGGCAGGTTGACGCCGAACCGGTAGCCGCGCCCCAGGGCGAACGGCGTCGCGGCGACCAGGGCGAGATCGCGTGCCGGCACCAGAAAGGCGACCCAGGGCAGCCGGCCCGCATGCCAGAGGAGCACCACCGCGACGTCGATCAGCAGCCGGTCGGCCAGGGGATCGGCGAGCTTGCCGAAGGCCGACTCCACGCTCCAGCGCCGTGCCAGATAGCCATCGATCTGGTCGGTCGCCCCCGCGGCCCCGAAGAGCGCCGCCGCGGGCCAGCTGTGGCCGCCGTCGGCGGCCAGGACGAGCCAGGCGAAGACCGGGATCACGACGAGCCGCCCGAGCGTCAGCGCGTTCGGCAGCTGCGCCAGGGGCCTGCTCACAGAGGCGCTCATGCGACGAAGGATAGAGCCGGGTTACGGCCCGCCCAGCCCGCGCGGCTCGGTCTGGCGGTAGATCTTCGCCCAGTACGCCGTCCGGTTGAGGTACGCAGCGCCCGCCTGGAGGCCGTAGAGGCCCCACGCACCGTTATAGGAGCCGTAGCTGTAGAGGCCACGCCGCGCCGGAGGAGCCGCCGGCTCGATCTGCGTGCCCTCCTGCCACTCGTTGAACGAGGTGATCGTCACCTCGTCCGCCCCGGCCGCGATCGCCGCGCGCCACATCGAGTCGTAGGTACGCCCGTCGTTGCGCAGCACGTGGTGGATCTTGTCGCCGGCGCGCGAGGCGTCGTACCCGGGCCCGACCGACGGCGCACAGAGCAGGCCGACCTTGTGCGCCTCGCGGCAGATGCGCCCGAGCTTCGCCGCGCCCCAGGTGACGATGTCGTAGGTGTAGAGGCCGCTGAAGTGCCCCGTGGCGGCCTGGCCGGGAAGCGACGTCTCCGCGTACGTGGTGATCCCGTCCGCATGCAGCAGGTCGTTCGTGGCGGTCCAGGCTGTCGGATCGATGCCGTTGAACGCCTGGTAGATGTAGAAGGTCGAGATCCCGAGGGTGTGCAGGTGCTCGATGTCCGAGAGCACGGTCGCCGGGGTGCGGCCCGCGTACGGCTCGATGTGCACGGCAACCGACACTCCCGTTTGCGCAGCAGCTGCGATGACACCCTGCAGGCGCAGGTCTTCCGGCGATCCGAGCCCCCACCACGAGACGGCGATCTCGTTGATCCCGGCCTGGACGATCTCCTGCATCTGCTCGTCGAGGACGACCGGGCTCTTCGAGGAGTAGACGCCGATCGCGGGGTAGTAGACCGACGCGATGTCCATCGGCGGGTCGTGCCCTCCCTGCGACCAGTGCGCATAGTCGTCGTCCTGCAGCGTGCTCGAGAACCATGGGTAGTAGAACGCCGAGACCGTCCGCTGGGCAGAGGCAGCTGCCGGCAGCACGAATGCCGCGACGAACGCGATGAGGACGAGCTTCAGCTTCACGACGGGCGGCGATCATCTCACCCTCCCGTGCGAAATGCGAGGGGCGGTTCTTAGTGGCGTGTTAAGCGTCGTCGCGCCACTTGACCGAGCAGCCGACGGCCGGAGTCTCGGTCACCGGCGGGGTCTGCCCGGCGAGGATCGCGTCGAGCGCGTCCCGCAGATACAGCTCTTCCACCGACTCCTCGTCGCGGCTGTCGTCGATCGCCCCGTGGTAGACGAGGCGACGGTCGCGGTCGAAGACGAAGACCTCGGGCGTCCGCTCCGCTCCGAGGGCGCGCGCGACGGTCTGATCCTCGTCGTGGAGGTAGTCGAAGACGTAGCCGGCGTCGCGCGCGTGCTCGACCATGCCTTCGAACGAATCCGCCGGCTTCTTCGTCGCGTCGTTCGCGTTGAGGGCAACCACAGTGACTCCACGGCCGGCGTAGTCCTTGGCGACCTGGTTCAGGCGCTCCTCCCAGGCGAGGACGTACGGGCAGTGGTTGCAGGACTGGACGAGCACGAGCACCGCGGCTGCCGCGTAGCTCTCGAGGCTGTGGTCGGCGCCGTCGATGCCGGGCAGGGTGAAGGACGGGGCTGCGTCTGCGAGCTTCAGGGTCATCGGAGTGCCTCCTCGAGGTGTTCGCGGCTGGGAACGGGTGACGGGCGGCCGTCGGCCGTGCGGTAGCCGCGGCAGCTGAGCGACGGGATTCCCTCAGCGCCGACGGGATCGACGTCGCGGCCGTCGACGCGGATCGTCGGCGAGCCCGGGAAGCGCAGCTCCTCCGCTTCGGCTTCGGTCAGCACCTCGTGCTGACGCACGACGACATCGAGCCCGCGCTCGGCGAGGACGGATTCGAGCAACGCGAGCGCCTCGGGATGTGACGGGCAGCCCGCCCACCAGAGCAGTTCGACGTCCGGCACGGGCTCAGCGTCCGAGGCGGGTGCGGCGGTACCAGCCGAGGCGGCGCTGCACGGCCTTGTCCTCCGCCCCATCCTTTCGGGCGGCCCAGATGAACATCCAGGCGACGAAGCCACCGAGTCCGACCGAGACGATCGTGGCAAGGACGATGCCGAGAGTCTCCATGCCTTCAGGCTAGCTCTCGGACGAGGTCAGCCGTGCTGTGGCACAGCGGCCGTGGCGACCGCCACGAACCGGCCTTCGAGCAGCTTCACGCGACCGCCGACCGAGCGCAGGCACGGTGTGACCTCACAGGCGCTGTAGCTCCAGCCCGTCTCGCCGAAGCGCTCGCAGCAGCGGCGCGCGGCGCAGGTCTCGATCTCGGAGCGCGTGAAGCCGCGTACCGTGAACTCGACGGCTTTGGACGGATGCTGGGTGGCCGTGCCGCTCATGTAAGGCCCACCGTACACCCAATGTCGGTGCGGGCGCAAGCCACAAAAGCAAAGGGACAGGGCTGAAGCCCTGTCCCTCGCTCTGAGTCGGGGCGCCGAGATTCGAACTCGGGACCTCCGGTCCCCCAGACCGGCGCGCTAACCAGGCTGCGCCACGCCCCGTGGCCCGAGAACCTTAGCTACGCGGTCAGCCGCTTGAAGAGGCGGTCGACCATGTCGGGCATCGCCTCGAGCCGCTCGGTGATGACGCGGAGGCGGTACTCGCGAAAGTGCTCCGGATCGACGTCGAGCGCCTCGGCGAGCCGCTTGATCACGTCGTTCGAGGGCACCGGGCGGTTGCCGTGCACGAGGTGGTTCAGATAACCCGCGGAGAGATCGGTCTTCGCAGCGAGGCCGCGATAGGTGGTACCCGACTCGGTCATCAGCTGTTCGATCGCTGTGCCGAACGGCTCCGCAGTCAGCTTGGGTCGCTTAGCCATGTCAGAGTCTCCTTCCCAAGCTCGGGGATCGCGACACGCCGCTCGTCGCCGGTCGCGCGATGCTTCACGTCGACCTGCCCGTCGTCGAGTGTCTTCTTTCCGACCGTGATGCGGATCGGGATCCCGATCAGGTCCGCGTCGGCGAACTTCTCGCCGGCCCGGCGCTCGCGATCGTCCAGAAGCACGTCGTATCCCTCGCGGGCGAGCGTCTCGGCGGCTGCGAGAGCCTGCTCCTCGACGCCCGGCAGGGCAACGACGTGCACGTCGTAGGGTGAGAGCGCTGCGGGCCAGATGATGCCGTTGTCGTCATGGCGCTGCTCGACTGCAGTCGCCATGATGCGACCCGGTCCGATTCCGTAGCACCCCATCACGAAGGGCTTTTCCCGTCCGTCCTCGTCGAGAAACGTTGCCTCGAGCGGCGCCGAGTACTTCGTGCCGAGTTTGAAGATGTGGCCGACTTCGATTGCTGTCTGGAAGACGAGCTCCGAGCCGCAC
>CAIYXH010000092.1 GCA_903930195.1 uncultured Actinomycetes bacterium
TCATCCGGGCGCGCCCGACGCGGCTGCCGTCGAGGTCGGCGAAGAGCTCGGGCTCGGGGTTGCCCGTGATCCCGAGCAGCGCGCCGCCGGAATCGCCGAGCGTGTCGAGCCGCTTCACGAGCCAGGGAGGCGACCAGCCGAGCGCCTCGTCGGACGCGTGCTGGATGTGCGCGCGCCGGACGTGCTGGTCGGTGTAGAGCACGTCGACGAACTCCGCCCCTGCGTCGTAGGCCGCACGGGCCACCGCACGGGCGAGCGGAGCGTGCTCGAGCATCGCATTCACGCCGAGCACCTGGCCCGGCTGCAGGTTCAATCCGACCTGAACCGCCAGGCGGGCGTACTGCGCGAGCCGGTCGTCGTTCGCGTCCACCGCGCGAGACTGTATCGCCTCTACCGCGCGAGACGCTAACGCGTAGAACAGAGCGACCGGCCGTCCGCGTGTCTAGACTCCGGCCCGATGCGTCGTCTTGCGCTGATTGCGATTCTGGCTGCCCTTGCTTGCACGGTTGCAGGCTGCGGTGGTCAGACCACCTATACGGTCGCGAAGTCGAAGAGCTGCCTCACCGAGCGCGGCGCGAAGACCGACGACACGCTCGACTTCGTCGCGCAGACCGCGAACGGCGGTGCGTTCAACACGGAGCTGAGCGACAACTCGGTCGAGGTCGTGTTCGGCCAGACCGTGTCGGACGCGAAGCAGCTGCAGTTCGCCTACCAGCGCTTCGCCTTCAAGAACGTGCAGGCCGGGCTCTCCGACGTGCTTCGCCGCTACAACAACGCGGTCACGCTCTGGCACGCGCATCCGAGCGAGAGCGACCTTGCTCTCGTCGTCGGCTGCCTCAGATAGCGCCCTCGTCAGCGAGGAAGCGCCGGAACCAGACGGCGAAGACCGCGAACAGCATTGTCGCCTGCTCCGCCGCCATCGTCACGCCGGCGATCTCCTGATCTGAGAGCGGCGAGAGACCCCACACGCGCGGCCGCGCGGCGACGTAGTAGCCGTAGATCGGCTTCGGCAGCAGCGCCAGCAGGAGGCCGACCGGCGCCGCGAAGACGAACGCTGCGAACGCGTAGGCAGCGCGATGCACGGAGCGCAGCCGGTGCGGCTCGTCCTGCACGACCGCCCACCAGAAGAGGATCCCGCTGCCGAAGTACCAGGCGTGCTCGAGGTGGATCAGGATGCTCTGGTGGTGCAGCGCTGCGTCGTAGATGAGCGGGATGTGCCAGACGTAGTACCCGCCGAGCCAGAGCGGGAGCGCTACGAACGGGTGCGTCAGCAGCCGCCAGAGGCGGTGCCGCGACGCCGTCAGCGCCATCGGGGCCGAGAGCGCGGCGACGGCGAGGAACGGCGCCCACTCGGCGAGGATCACGTTCTGGAGCAGGTGCGCGGAGAGCAGGTAGTGCAGACCGAGGTGGTGGATCGGGCTCCAGAAGGCGACGCTGAGGAGCGCGAGCGAGCCGGCCGCGCGGGCCGCCTGGCGGCGTGAGACGCCGAAGCGCGCCGCGAGGAAGAGGTAGACGAGCAGGAGCGCCGGGACGACGAGCGTCGTGTCCACGTCCGCCTGCCAGGTGTAGGGACTGGCGGCGATCACCTGGCTACCCTATGGGCGCGCTGCGGGTGTAGCTCAATGGTAGAGCTCTTGCCTTCCAAGCAAGCTACGAGGGTTCGATTCCCTCCACCCGCTTACGTCGCCGGCGGAACGAAGACTTCGAACGGTCCGACGACGATCCGCCGGAACCCGTGCTGCTCCATCGCCGGCACTGCCGGGTAGTCGTCTTCGGCCCGGAAGAGCACCACGGCGCGGGGTCCCGACTCGACGCGCCGCATGTACTGCGGCTGGCGCGTCCACGGCTGGTGCGGCAGCACCACCTGGCCGTGCGCGAAGCGGACGACGTCGAACTTCGTCTCGACGCCGGTGATCCGCTCCTTGGTGTCGAAGTCGAGAACGTAGGCGAGCCAGTAGGTCGTGTAGACGCGGCTGATCCCGAGGCGGTCGAGGGTCGCGACGAGCGGCTGGATGTTGCGCGGGGCGGTGGGGACGCCGTCGGTCTGCTCCATCGGATACGGCTCCATGCGGTGGAGCGTCACGGCGGTCAGTGCTCCCAGCACGGCGAGCGCGATCACGGCGCGCGGCCAGGTCGTCAGCGTCTGGGCGAGGAGCAGCGCCAAGACAGGGGCGAGGACGACGAGGTAGCGCGGGTCGTCCGGCACGAACGCCTGCGCGGCCGTCGCGTAGAGAAAGGGGAAGAGAAGCAGGGCCCCATAGAGCACCGACCGTTCAGTGCGTCGGTAGCGGATGAGTCCCCAGATGAACGCGGCGACGAGCAGGAGGTAGACGAGGTCGCCGAGGTGGAGCGGCAGCAGGTTCGCCTGCGAGAGCGGCGTCCGGATGCCGAGCATCATCGGGAGCAGGGGGGAGACGAGGAGCCGGAGCCGGTGCGCGTACGAGGTCTGCACGGCCGCGGCGATGTGCAGCGAGCCCCAGTGGTGCGTCAGGTTCCAGACGAGCCACGGCGCCGCGCCGAGGAGGCCGAGCGCGACAGCGACGGGCAGCTGCCGCAGCGTCTTCGGCTCCTTCCAGACCGTCCAGACGATCACCGCGGCCGCGATCGGGACGATCTGCGAGGTCTCCCAGAACGCGAGCCCGAGCACGAGGCCGAGCAGCCCGACGCGAACCGCATCCGGCCGCTCGACCGCGCGGAGCGCGAGGAGCAGAAGCAGCGCGGAGTAGACGACGTCGAGCCCGTAGAACCCCAGCTCGTGGGTGAGCTCGTCGACGACGTACGGCGGCCAGATCCAGAGGAGCGCGCCGGCGACGAGCGCACCGCGTGGGCCGATCGTCCGCAGCCCGACGCGCCAGACGAGGATCGCCCCGACCGCAGAGAGCACGAGCGGCACCAGTCGCAGCGCAAGCCAGCTGCTCCCGAAGACCGCGAACCCCGGGACGGCGAGCATCGCCTCCTGCGGGCCGCCGTAGGCCTGCCCCCAGTAGAACGTGGTGAACTCCCCGTGCAGGAAGTGCCGCGCCATCAGCCCGACGACGGCCTCGTCGGAGTTCGGCACCCCCAGTGCGGAGCGGTAGACCCAGACCCGCAGCGCGATCCCGGCGACCGCGACTGCGGCGATGGTCAGGCCCCACGGGGAGACGGCGACGCGACGGCGGCCGCGCGCGAGCTCGGTCAGGGCAGCCACGCGGCCCGAGTCTACAAAGGGCGCCGACGGGAGCCCGCCCGGGCGGCGGGCTACGCTGCGTGGAGGCGCCCGTAGCTCAGTGGAAGAGCGGCGGCCTTCTAAGCCGTTGGTCGGAGGTTCGAATCCTCCCGGGCGCATTCGGCCGTCACCGCTAGGATGTGCGGCGCGCGGTGGTGGTAGCTCAGTTGGTAGAGCCCCGGGTTGTGGTCCCGGTGGTCGCGGGTTCGAGTCCCGTCCGCCACCCTGATCGATCCCCGGCGACAGGCAGGACGTCGCCGGTGGGTCGCTACGCTGAGGCTCCCAGGGCCCCGTAGCTCAGGGGATAGAGCGGGAGCCTTCGAAGCTCCGCGCGGTGGTTCGAATCCACCCGGGGCCATCGTCCTCCTTCCGACCGAGCAGAGATCATCCTCGAGGATGAGGCGTCGTTGCCTATGCTCGCGTCGATGCGGAACTTCGAGAGGGGCGCGCGGATGCTGCAGGAGGTCGCAGCGACGGCGGTGATCGTCCTCGTCTTCGTGCAGCTCTATCTGATCGCCGAGTACATCTTCGGCGACACGGGCGCGCTCAGCACCCACAAGACGGTCGGCGGGATCGTCCCGGCGGTCGAGGTCGTCGTGCTGATCGCGACGCTCATCGGCTGGCGCAAGGATCGCGTGCAGGTGATCCTCAGCGTCTTGCTGCTCGTCGTCGGCGTGCTGCAGGTGCAGTTCGCGGAGAACATCGGCAGCTCGCCGTCCGTGCACGCCCTCCACGGGTTGCTCGCGGTCGCCGTTGTGCTGCTTGCCGCAGCGAGCGCGCATCGCGGTCGCACGGCGTTCCGCCCGGCCGCCTGATTCGACCGGCCCGAGGGTTATGCTCGCGTCCTGCTTCGTCCGCGAGCGGAGCGCCTCGCGTCTTGGAAGCCTCCGTCGACACCCCGGCCGTCACCGCGCACCCGCGCCGCTGGCTGATCCTCTTCGTCGTCCTCGCGGCGGAGTGCATGGACCTGCTCGACGGCACGGTCGTCAACGTCGCGCTGCCGGTCATCCGCAACCGGCTCCACGCGTCCGACTCGGCGCTCCAGTGGATCGTCGGCGGCTACTCGCTCGCGCTCGCGATCGGCCTGATCACCGGCGCCCGTTTCGGCGACCGCTTCGGCCGCAAGCGGATGTTCGTGATCGGCGCCGCCGGGTTCACGCTCTCGTCGGTGCTCTGCGGCGTCTCCACGTCGACCGACATGCTCGTTGTCTTCCGGCTCACCCAGGGCTTCTTCGGCGCGCTGCTGATCCCGCAGGGGCTCGGGATCATGCGCGCGGTCTTCCCGGCCGACGAGCTGAACAAGGCGTTCGCCTTCTTCGGGCCCGTGATCGGGGGCGCTGCGGTGCTCGGGCCGATCATCGGCGGCCTGCTCGTCAGCGTCCACCTCTGGGGCGGCTGGCGGCTCGTCTTCCTCGTCAACTTGCCGCTCGGCATCGCCGCCACGATCGGCGCGGCGCTCCTGATGCCGGAAAGCAAGGCACCGCACGCGCCGAAGATCGACGTGCTCGGCTCGATCCTCGTGGGCGGAGCCATGCTCGCGATCGTCTATCCGCTGATCCAGGGGCGCGAGTCAGGCTGGCCCATCTGGACGTTCGTGCTGCTCGCGGCCGGGGTGCTCTTGATCGGCGTCTTCGGGCTGCAGCAGTCGTGGCGCACGCGTGGCGGCGAGGACGGGCTGATCGAGCCGTCGCTCTTCCGCAACCGCTCGTACCTCGCCGGGCTGCTCGTGCTGCTCGTCTTCTTCCTGGGGATGGCCGGGTTCATGTTCGCGCTCACCCTCTTCCTGCAGGTCGGAGAGGGCTTCACCGCGCTCCATGCCGGGCTCACGTTCGTCCCCTGGTCGTTCGGGCTCGCCGCCGGCTCGGGGCTGAGTGGCGCCGTCCTCGCCGACCGCTACGGCCGCCGCGTCCTGATCGCAGGCGGGGTCGTCTCGCTCGTCGGGACGCTGATCATCCTGCTCGTCGCGCGCCATGGCTCGGTCAGCACCTGGGATCTCCTGCCCGGCTTCCTCGTCTCGGGCCTCGGGCTCGGAATCATCGTCGCGCCGCTCTTCGGTTTCATCATCGCGGCGGTCGACGAGCGCGAGCTCGGCTCGGCCTCCGGCCTGCTGAACGCCGTGCAGCAGCTCGCGAACTCGATCGGGATCGCCGTGCTCGGCACCGTCTTCTTCGACACGCTCGGCGCCGGGCACTTCCACCACGCGCTCGGCCGCGTGCTCTGGATCGACGCCGCGCTGATCGCTGTCTCGGTCGCGCTGATGCCGCTCCTGCCGGCCCACGCGCGCCCCGAGGACGAGGCGCACGGCTAGCGCGCCGGGTCAGGCGAACTGGAACGTGCGGGCGATCGAGTCGAAGATCGTCGCCTTGCTCAGATAGCTCGCGTCGATCACGAACTCGATCTCGAAGACCCGCTTGCCGTCGGGGATCAGGTACAGCTCCCGCCCGATCGTGACGTCGCCGTCCGGCACCGTCGACTCGATCAGCGACGCCTTGGCGGCGGGCAGCGTCACGGTCTTCGGGACGGTGACCTTCGAGCCCTTCGTCCCCGACATCTCGTTCGCGAAGTAGTCGCCGAGCGTCGTCAGATCCTTCGCGCCGTAGGACTTCGACGTCTTCACCGCGTTGACGAGCACCTCGGGCTCGGGATACGCCCCTGCCGAGTAGAGGAACGCCTGCAGCGTGAACCCGGTGATGTTCTCCGGCTCGTAGGTGACGAGGTTCGTGAACGCCGTCGCGAGCCCCGGGTTCGTCTTCTTCACGGCCTTCGCCTTTGCCTTGACCCCTGCAACGGTGCGGGGAACGAGGTGCCACGTCGAGGGGATCACGATGCTGACCCGTCCTTCGTGTCGATGTAGCGCGTGCTCTTCGGCGTGGCCGCGGTCGCAGCCGCAGTCGCCACGACGGCGGTCAGGGCGACGGCCAGGAGGACGACGAGGCGAGATCTCATCCCGTCGTGGTAGCACGCGCCTTTCGCCGTGTCGAACTGTGACCCCTGGTGCTCTACGCTGTCGCCGTACGCGACCCGAGGGAGGATGGGAGTGGCAGAGGACGAGACCATCGACGAGGCGCCCGCCGAGGCGGAGGCCGACGAGACCACCGGCGGTGACCTGCCGTGGGGTTGGGAGGAGGCCGGGACCGACGAGTCCGCCGACGACAGCTACGCCGTCGAGATCTGGAACGACTACGACCCGTCGATGCGGTTCGTCGTCGTCTACACGGTCGGCGAGGCGCAGGGCGCGAAGGAAGGCACCGTCTCGTTCACGGTGATCGAGCCCGGCAAGCACACGGGGCTCCACCACGACAACGCCGAGGAGATCCTCTATGTCTCCGAGGGTGTCGGCGAGGCGTTCGTCAGCGGGCATCAGGTCAAGCTCGAGGCGGGCAGCTTCTACGTCATCGCGCGCGAGACCGGCCATGACATCTACGCGTACGGCGACACGGAGCTCAAGTTCCTCTCGTTCCACGCGGTGCCCGAGGTCGTGAGCTCGTTCCAGATGCCGATCCTGCCGATCGGGGGGACGGAGCTCAGCTCGAAGCCACCGGCACGGCCTGAGGTCATCCAGCCGACGATCGAGGAGCTCGACCCGAACAACCTGCCGGCCGACTTCCCCTTCTCGCTCGAGGAGCTGGGCATGGCGGGCGCGCCGGAGGGCGAAGGAGAGCAGGCGGAGTAGCCGCGCGCGGGCGTGGCGGAATTGGCAGACGCTCCGGTTTTAGGTCCCGGTGGGCTTCGGCTCTTGGAGGTTCGACCCCTCTCGCCCGCATGCACTCCGCTTCACGGCAAGCTGCGTTTCTACGGCAGGAACAGCGCGATCTCGGACACCGGCTTGCGCTCCTTGGCGGCCGGCTCCGAGACGGGGGTGCCGAGGTGGATCAGGCCGACGAGTTCCTCGTCCGCCTCCATCCCGACGGCCTCGCGGCCCGGCTGTTCGCGGAGGAGCTTCGGGGTGCGCCAGTACGACGCGAGCCCGCGTGCGTGCGCGGCGAGCAGCAGGTTCTGGACGGCGCTCGCGGCCGCGAGCCGGTCTTCGGCCTCGGTGTAGGGGTCGCCGTTCAGCTTCACCGTCGCGACGACGAGGGTCGGCGCGCGGCGGAGCTTCTCGAGCTCGCCCGGGCCGCCGGCGGCGGCAAGCTGCGCAACCGTCTCCGGTCCAAGCACCCGAAAACGCCAGGGCTCGGTGAGGAAGTGATTCGGCGCCCAGCGGGCCAGCTCGAAGAGCTCCTCGAGCACGGCGCGGGGTACCGGATCGGGGCCGTAGGCCTTGTGCGTGCGTCGTGTCCGGATCGCGGCGTCGAGGTCCATGGCGGCCACCGTATCGAGGGAAGGGCGCGTGAGGCATGCCTTCGGGCAGAATGGGCCGGCGAATGGAGGGCAGCAGATGAACACCACAGTTGAAGAGCTCGGCGGCGACCGCATCCGCCTCACGATCGAAGTTCCCGCGCACGACATCCAGCACGCCGTCGCCCATGCGACGAGCGATCTGTCCGCGAGCGTCCGGGTCCCGGGCTTCCGCCAGGGCAAGGTGCCGCCCCAGGTTCTGCTGGCGAAGATCGGCAAGCAGCGCATCTACAGCGAGGCCGTCGACTCGCACATCGGCAACTGGTTCTGGAGCGCCGCCCGCAACACGCGCATGCGCCCCGTCGAGTCGCCGGCGTACGACTACGAGCTGCCGACCGCCGAGGACGCCGACTGGACGTTCACGGCCGAGTTCGGCGTGCAGCCGCTCCCCGAGCCGGCCGACTGGAAGACCCTCGAGGCGCCGAAGCTCGATGTCGACGTGCCGGAGGAGTTCGTCGACCGTCAGCTCGAAGCGCTCCAGGGCACGAGCTCCGATCTCTCCGCCGTCGACGGCCGCATCGCCCGCACGGGTGACGTCGCCGTCGTCGACATCGTCTCCGACAGCGGTCAGGGCCAGCGCGCCTACGTCGTCGAGCTCGGCCAGGACCGGCTCGTCGAGGAGCTCGAGCGCGGAATCCGCGAGCTCGAGCCCGGCGGCAGCACCGAGGTCAGCTGGGATCTCGGCCAGGGCACCGGAACGCGGGGCGCGAAGGTCACGCTCACCGAGCTCTACGAGCGCGTGCTGCCCCCGATCGACGACGAGCTGGCGAAGTCCCTCACCGAGTTCGACACCCTCGACGAGCTCAAGACCGATGTCGAGCGCCGGATCCGCGAGCAGCTCGAGGAGGAGGCCGAGGCGCGGTTCCGCTCGGCCGCCGTCGACGAGCTCGTCAAGGCCTCGAAGGTCGAGCCGGCCCGGCTCGTCGTCGAGGTGCGGACGCGCGAGCTGATCAACGCGTTCCTGCATCAGCTCGAGTCGCGCGGGATCGATCCCGGCGCCTACCTGCAGGCCACCGGCCTCACGGGAGCCGATCTCGAGCAGCGGCTGCGTGCCGAGGCGGCCGGCGCGGTTGCGCGCGAGCTCGTCCTCGAGGCCGTTGCGAACAAGCTCGGCATCGAGGTCTCGGACGACGACATCCGCGCCGAGCTCCGCGAGGAAGGCGAGTCCGACGAGGACATCGAAGAGTTCATGGCGCACGGCGGACCCGAGCGGATCCGCCCCGACCTCCGGCTGCGGAAGGCGATGGACCGCGTCGCCGCGGAGGTCACGCCGATCGCGCCCGAGCTCGCAGAGGCGCGCGACAGCATCTGGACGCCCGAGAAGGAAGCAGGGGCAGCGTCCGGCGAGACGAAGATCTGGACACCCGGAAGCTAGGGAAGGTAGGAGGCACAGTGAGTCCTTTGGTACCGATGGTGGTCGAGCAGACGTCTCGCGGCGAGCGAGCGTTCGACATCTATTCACGTCTACTCGCCGAGCGCATCGTCTTCCTCGGAACGCCCGTGGACGACCAGATCGCCAACCTCGTGATCGCCCAGCTCCTGCATCTGGAGTCGGACGATCCCGACAAGGACATCTTCCTCTACATCAACTCGCCGGGCGGCTCGGTCTACGCCGGCCTCGCGATCTACGACACGATGCAGTTCATCAAGCCGGACGTGCAGACCATCTGCGTCGGCATCGCGATGAGCATGGGTTCGCTGCTTCTTTCCGGCGGCGCGAAAGGAAAGCGGATGGCGCTCCCGAATTCACGGATCCTGATCCATCAGGTGTCCGGCGGGTTCTCCGGCCAGGGCACCGACATCGAGATCCAGGCCCGCGAGGTCATCGGCCTCAAGCGCCGCCTGGAGGAGATCTACTCGATCCACACCGGCAAGCCGATCGAGGAAGTGTCACGAGACATGGAACGCGACTTCTTCATGAGCCCCCAGGAAGCGACCGAGTACGGGATCATCGACACGGTGATCACGCACCGCGACGTCGCCTCGCGCCCGGAGAAGTCGGCCTAGCGGCTTCACGCGCGCTGGGGACCGCAGACAATGGCGCGCGCAAGCGACGGCAACGAGCAGCTTCTCTGCAGCTTCTGCGGAAAGTCGCAGCGGCAGGTCAAGAAGCTGATCGCCGGTCCCGGCGTCTACATCTGCGACGAGTGCATCGATCTCTGCAACGAGATCATCGACGAGGAGCTCACGACCCCGTCGACGCTCGACCTCGAGAACCTGCCGCGCCCGATGGAGATCTACGCGCTCCTGAACGAGTACGTCGTCTCGCAGGAGGAGGCCAAGCGCTCGCTCGCAGTGGCGGTCTACAACCACTACAAGCGCGTCCAGATGAGCTCGGAGGACGGCGAGGTCGAGCTGCAGAAGTCGAACATCCTCCTGCTCGGCCCGACGGGCTGCGGGAAGACGCATCTCGCCCAGACGCTCGCCCGGCTGATCAACGTGCCGTTCGCGATCGCCGACGCCACCGCGCTCACCGAGGCCGGGTACGTCGGCGAGGACGTCGAGAACATCATCCTGAAGTTGCTGCAGGCGGCCGGCGGCGACATCGAGAAGTGCCAGCAGGGGATCATCTACATCGACGAGATCGACAAGATCTCGCGCAAGGACGAGAACCCGTCGATCACGCGCGACGTCTCGGGGGAAGGCGTGCAGCAGGCGCTCTTGAAGATCCTCGAAGGCACCGTCGCCAACGTGCCCCCGCAGGGCGGGCGCAAGCACCCGCACCAGGAGTTCTACCAGGTCGACACGACCAACGTGCTCTTCATCTGCGGCGGCGCGTTCGTGGGCCTCGAGAAGGTCATCGAGCGCCGGATCGGCAAGAAGACCCTGGGCTTCAAGGCCGACGTCAAGGTGCGCGACAGCCGCGACGTGGGCACGACGCTCGAGCGCCTGGAGCCCGAGGACCTGATCAAGTACGGGCTGATCCCGGAATTCGTCGGGCGGCTGCCCGTCCTCGGGACGCTGCACGAGCTCGACAAGTCGGCGCTCATGCAGATCCTGATCGAGCCGAAGAACGCGATCACCAAGCAGTACCAGCGGCTCTTCGAGTACGAGAACGCCA
>CAIYXH010000093.1 GCA_903930195.1 uncultured Actinomycetes bacterium
CCGGCTACGCGAACCTCTGCCGGATCCTCACCGACGCGCACGCCCGTACGCGCCTGCCGGGACGCGAGCACGAGCTGCTGCCGCCCGAGACGACCGTCGAGGTGGTCGCCGCGCACGGCGAGGGCCTCATCTGTCTCTCCGGCTGCGCCCGCAACGGCCTCGCGCTCCGCGACCCGAACGCGGCCGCCCGGCTCGCGCAGGCCTTCTCCGGTGCGTTCTACGTCGAGCTCCAACGCCCGTACGAGCGGGGGGATGCGCGCCGGCTGGCCACGCTCGCCGAGCTCGCGGAGACGCTGAAGGTGCCGACGGTCGCGACCGGCAACGTCCACGCGCATCACGCCCGGCGCGGGGAGCTCCAGGACGTGCTCGTCGCGATCCGCAACCGCGGCTCGCTCGACGGCTCCGAGTGGGAGCGTCGCGGCAACCGCGAGGCAGTGCTGCTCTCGCCCGAGGAGATGCTCGAGCGCCTGCCACGCGCCGCGGCCGAGCGGACGCAGGAGGTCGCCGACCGCTGCACCTTCGACCTGACCGCCGACCTCGGCTACGGCTACCCCGACTTCTCCGATGGGCCGCTCGGCCCCGACGGCGAGCTGCGCGAGGTCTGCCTCGCCGCCTTCGGTGAGCGCTACGCCACGGCGACGCCGAAGCACCGTGCCGAGGCGCAGGCGCGGCTCGAGCGCGAGCTCGTCCTGATCGCGCAGCTGAAGCTCTCCGGCTTCTTCCTGCTCCACCACGAGGTGCTCGAGCTCGCCCGCGAGGTGGCGCTCGGCGTACGCGGTCCCGACTCCGCCCGCAACGTCCTGCCGCCGGGACGGGGCCGCGGCTCGAGCGTCAGCTCGCTCGTCTGTTACCTCACGGGCCTCTCGCACATCGACCCGGTCGCGAACGGGCTCAGCCTCGGCCGCTTTCTCAACGAGGAGATGGTCGGCGCCCCCGACATCGACCTCGACTTCCCGCGCGACATCCGCGAGAAGCTGATCGTCGCCGTCACCGAGCGCTACGGCCGCGAGAACGCGGCGCTCGTCGCGTCGTTCCCGACCTATCGCAGCCGCGCCGCGATCCGCGACCTCGGCAAGGCGCTCGGCCTGCCGCACGCCGAGCTCGAGCGGATGGCCCGCGTCTCCGACAGCTGGCACGCCTCCGGCGTCGCCGACGAGCTCGGCGAGCGCCACCAGGGGCCGCGCTGGGCGGCGTTCCGGCGCCTGACGCACGAGATCGCCGGGCTGCCGCGCCACATCTCCCAGCACCCGGGCGGGATGATCATCTCCTCGACGCCGCTCGTCGAGCTTGTCCCCGTCCAACCGGCGGCGATGGCCGGCCGCCAGCTCTGCCAGTGGGACAAGGACTCGTGCTCCGACGCCCGCTTCATGAAGCTCGACCTGCTCGGGCTCGGGATGCTCTCGGCGGTCGAGGAGGCCGTCGTCGAGATCGCCCGGCTCCACGGCGCGCCCGTCGACCTCTCGCGGATCCCGCTCGACGACGAGGAGACCTTCGAATCGATCCGCGCCGCCAAGACCACCGGCGTCTTCCAGATCGAGAGCCGGGCGCAGATGTCGACCCTGCCCCGGATGCAGCCGAAGACGTTCTACGACCTGGTGATCGAGATCGCCATCATCCGCCCGGGGCCGATCCAGGGCGACGCGGTGAATCCCTATCTCGCGCGCCGGGCGGGCGAGCAGGCGGTCACCTCTCCCGATCCCCGGGCCGAGCCGATCCTGGAGCGGACGCTGGGCGTCGTGCTGTTCCAGGAGCAGGTGCTGCGGCTCGCGATGGAGCTGGGCGGATTCTCGGCGGCCGAGGCCGACGAACTGCGCCGGGCGATCGGCTTCACCCGCACCCCGGAGCGGCTGGACCGCATGAAGGAGAAGCTCGGGGTTTCCCTGCGAAAAAATGGCGTCGGTGAAGCCGCCGCCGAATCCATCCTCAAGTCCCTCGCCTCCTTCGCCCTCTACGGTTTCCCCGAGAGCCATGCCATCAGCTTCGCCCTGCTGGCCTACGCGTCCGTCTGGCTGAAGGCGCACCGCCCGGCGGCCTTTCTCGCGGCGCTGCTCAACAACCAGCCCATGGGCTTCTACTCGGCCGCCACCCTCGTCCAAGACGCGCGGCGGCACGGCGTGAAGACGCTGCCGGCCTGCATCCTCTTTTCCGACGAGAAATGCCGGGTGGACGCCGATGACACCGTGCGGCTGGGCCTCCTCTCCGTCCACGGGGTGCGGGCCGAGGCCGTGAGAAAAGCGGTCGCGGCCCGGCGGGAGCGGACCTTCGCGTCGATGACGGACTTCCTGCGGAGGACGGAGTTTTCCGCGGCGGAGCGGCGGGCCCTCTCCGGGGCGGGCGCCCTCAACGCCCTGGCCGGCCACCGGCGGGCCGCCCTCTGGCAGGTCGAGGCCGTGAACGCGGACGACGATCTCTTCCGGCTGGCGGTGGCCGAGGAGGGAGCCGAGACGCTCTCGCCCCTGGAAAAGATGACGCACCTGGAGCGGCTGCAGGCGGACTTCACGCACCTCTCGCTGACGACCGGCCGCCATCCGATGCAGCTCATGCGGGCCAGCCTCCCGGAGCTCGTGCCCGCGGGGGAACTCGCGCAGGTGCCGGATGGCAAACGGATCAAGATCGGGGGCGCGGTGATCTGCCGGCAGCGCCCCGGCACGGCCAAGGGTTTCTGCTTCCTCACGCTCGAGGACGAGACGGGGCTCGCCAACGCGATCGTCCGGCCCGCGCTCTTCGAGAAGGAGCGGCTCACCATCAACCTGGAGGCCGCCCTCGTCATCACCGGCCGGCTGCAGAACGAGGCGGGGGTGATTCACATCATGGCGGAGGCATTTGCCCCGCTGCCCGCCCTGGGGCTGCCCGAGCAGGTGAGCCACGATTTCCATTAATTCAAGGGGCCTCCCCGGCACCGACCGGGGCTCACGGCCCAGAATCCCTGGTTGTTATCATGGGCTGAGCAAGGCGTGCGTTACTCAGAAAGATACTTGAAAGGATATTAACTATACCTTTTAAATCCAAACCGACCTGCGAGTTCGACCCCGTTAAATCGAGCTCGAACAAAAACAAACACGGAATCGATTTCCTCGAAGGCCAAGCAATCTGGACCGACGAACAACGATTGGAAATCCCCGCCGCCGACCACAACGCCGAACCCCGCTTTCAAGTACTGCGAGAGGCCGGTGGAAAACTCTGGTCGGCATTCATTACCTACCGAGCTGATCGAATCCGCATCATTTCAGTGCGCAATATCCGACCGGACGAGAAAGGACGCTACCATGGCCAATAAAAAAC
>CAIYXH010000094.1 GCA_903930195.1 uncultured Actinomycetes bacterium
GGCGGCCAGGGCGAGCGCGACCCGTACCTCGACAAGATGGCGCATCTCGTGATCGAGTCGGACACGCTCGAGGAGAAGGTCTTCCTGATGCAGGTCTTCTTCGAGCGGCTGATCATCCCGAAGTTCAAGGCGATCGCGAAGGCGACGCCGGGGACGGTGCTCGAGAGCCTCTGCATGAAGCTCGCGATCGACGACGGCATCCATCACGGCGCCGGCATGGCCTACGAGCGGGTGCTGCTGCAGACCGCCGGCAAGAAGACGCGCGGGAAGCTCGTCAAGGCGGCGAACATGCTGCTGCCGATCTTCGTCGAGCACGAGCTCTGGCGGCCGCGCGAGCGGGCCTGGATCGGGACGGCGATGCGCGCGGGCGATGTCGCGCGCCTACGCCACGAGCTCGAGAACGGCATCCGCATGGCGGAGTCGCTCGGGCTCGATATGAGCGACGTCGAGTTGCCCCGCCTCGCGGCGTAAGCGGGTCGGCTACTTCTTCGTCACCGAGGCGGCGAGGCCGCTCGGGAAGACGATCGTCTGCGGCGCGACGAGCGGCGTGCCGACCTCGAGCTGGATCTGCGCCTCGCTCACGAGCGGGATCGCGCGGGGATCGCCCGTCCAGACCTTGCCGTCGTAGAGCACGGTGACCTTGCCCTTCGCGGGGCCGACCTGGCTGCGCGAGAGCTTCTGGCCCCAGATGTCGAAGAAGTCGCCGAGGGTGTAGGTCGTCTGCGTCGGCGACTCGATGTGGATCACGCCGTCGCCGGCATGCGTGTGGAGCCAGGCGAAGCAGCTGCCCTGCTCGACGAACGGCCCTGCCGCGTTCTTGACGCCGCCGAGCGGCGGGCCGATGCCGATGCCGTACGGCACCTGGCGCTGCTTGCCATCGACGAAGACGGTCAGGTGGACGTGGATGTGGTAGGCGACCTTCTCGGTCGTCTGGCACGTGATGCCGTCGATCGTCTCGTTCAGCTTGAGGGACTGGGGTTGCGCGAGGATGTTCACCTGGGGGATCGCGACACCTTCGAGGCCCTCCGGGCCGGCGGCCGGCGCGGCTTTCAGCTTCCCGAGCGTCGAGAGCGGCGCAAGCGGGAGCGAGGCCGAGGTTGCCGTCGCCACGACGACGAGCGCCAGGCCTGCGAACACGACGAGCTGCTTCTTCACGCTCCCACCCTTCCGGTCGTTTCTCAGAGAGAGATTAGAGCGTTCGCATCTGTCGCTTGACACTTACGTAAGCAGATGCTTACACTACGGGGCATGGAGGCCGCTCTCAAGGCGATCGCCGAGCCCCGGCGGCGCACCATCCTCACCTTGGTGCGCGACACGGAGCTCTCGGCGGGCGAGATCGCGGAGCACTTCGAGATCTCGCGTCCGGCGGTCTCGCAGCACCTGACCGTGCTCAAGGAGGCGGGGCTCGTGGACGAACGGCGGAATGGCACCAGGCGGCTCTACCGGGCGCGGCCCGCGGGGCTCGCCGATCTCAAGGCGTTTCTCGAGGGGTTCTGGGACGAGCGGCTCGAGGCGCTCAAGCGCGAGGCCGAACAGGAGGAGAGACGGAATGACGCAGCTCACTGAAGGGATCACCGTCACCCGGGAGATCACGATCGAGGCGCGGCCGGAGACGGTCTGGGGCTTCGTCACCGACCCCGAGAAGATGGTGCGCTGGAAGGCCGTCGAGGCCGACTTCACCGCGGAGCCCGGCTCCGCGTACCGGATCGCGGTCACGCCGGAGCACATCGCCCGCGGCGA
>CAIYXH010000095.1 GCA_903930195.1 uncultured Actinomycetes bacterium
CAAGACGCTGCTGGCGCAGACGCTGGCACGCCTCCTCAACGTGCCCTTCGTCATGGCCGATGCGACGACGCTGACCGAGGCCGGCTACGTCGGCGAGGACGTCGAGAACATCATCCAGAAGTTGCTGCAGAACTGCGATTACGACGTCGACAAGGCCAAGCGCGGCATCGTCTACATCGACGAAATCGACAAGATTTCGAGGAAATCCGACAATCCTTCGATCACCCGCGACGTCTCGGGCGAGGGCGTGCAGCAGGCGCTCCTGAAGATCCTCGAGGGCACGGTCGCCTCGGTGCCGCCGCAGGGCGGGCGCAAGCACCCGCACCAGGAGTTCCTCTCGATCGACACGACGAACATCCTTTTCATCTGCGGTGGCGCCTTCGCCGGCCTCGACAAGATCATCGCCAAGCGGATCGGCAAGAACGCCGTCGGCTTCGGCCGCGAGATCTCGGCGAAGCGGGACTCGGAGAGCGCGGAGCTGCTCGCCGACGTCATGCCCGAGGATCTCCTCAACTTCGGGCTGATCCCCGAGTTCATCGGCCGTCTTCCGGTCGTCTCCGCGGTGCACCAGCTCAACCGCGACGACCTCGTCCAGATCATGACCGAGCCGAAGAACGCGCTCGCCAAGCAGTACCAGCGCTTCTTCAACTACGACCACATCGACCTGCACTTCACCGAGGACGCACTCTGGGCGGTCGCCGACAAGGCGCTCTCCCGCGCGACCGGCGCCCGTGGTCTCCGCTCGATCATCGAGAACGCCCTGCTCGACGTGATGTTCGAGCTGCCGTCGCGCAAGGACGTGACGAAGTGCGTCATCACCAAGGAGACGATCGAGAAGGGCCTCAAGCCCACGCTCGTCACCTCAGCCGGCGCCGACCTCGACGAGGTCGACGAGCTGGCCGAAGAGTCGGCCTAGCGGCCGGTGCAGCGGGCCGCACTCGTCACCGGGGCGGCCGGCGGGATCGGGGCCGCGATCGTCGCGAAGCTCGAGGCCGACGGCTGGTCGGTGCACGGCGTCGACCTCGCCGACGCCGATGTGTCGACGCGCGAGGGGAATCAGCAGGTCGTTGCGGCCGCACTCGAGCGTTTCGGCCGCCTCGACGCCGTCGTCGCGAACGCGGGCATCCAGCACGTCTCCTCGGTGCGCGACTTCCCGGAGGAGCAGTGGGACCGGCTGATCGCCGTCCTCCTCACGAGCCCGTTCCTGCTCGCGAAGTACGCCTGGGACGCGCTCGCCGCCTCCGGCGACGGACGCTTCTGCGCGATCTCGTCGGCACACGGTCTCGTCGCCTCGCCCTACAAGTCCGCCTACGTTGCCGCGAAGCACGGGGTGCTCGGGCTCGTGAAGACACTGGCGCTCGAAGGCGCCGAGGCCGGCGTCACGGCCAGCGCCGTCTGCCCCGGCTACGTCCGCACCGGGCTCGTCGAGGCGCAGATCGCCGCGCAGGCGGCGGCGCACGGCATGTCCGAGGAGCGAGTGGTCGAGGACGTGATGCTGGCCGCGCAGCCGGTCAAGAAGATGCTCGAGCCGGCCGAGGTGGCCGGAGCGGTCGCGTTCCTGCTCGGCCCGAACGGACGAGGCTTCAACGGCTCGCCGCTCGTGATGGACTTCGGCTGGACCGCGCGCTAAGCGCGCAACTACCCTGTCGGACATGGACTCGCGGTACGACCCGAAGGGCGTCGAAGATCGCTGGCAGCGGACATGGGAGGCCGACGGCCTCTATCAGGCCGGCGCCGGCGCTCGACCCGCCCAAGCCGGCGACGAGACCTTCGTGATCTGCGTCCCGCCCCCGAACGTCACCGGCGAGCTGCACATGGGCCACGCGCTCAACGGCTCGATGCAGGACTGCCTCACCCGCTGGCACCGGATGCGCGGCTACGACACGCTCTGGCAGCCGGGGTACGACCACGCGGGCATCGCGACGCAGAACGTCGTCGAGAAGCAGCTGATCGCCGAGGGGACGACGCGCCAGGAGCTCGGCCGCGACGCGTTCCTCGAGCGGACGTGGGAGTGGCTCGACCGGACGGGGCGCACGATCATGGGCCAGTACCGGCGCCTCGGCGCCTCGCTCGACTACTCCCGCGAGCGCTTCACGATGGATCCGGGCTACGTCGAATCGGTGATGACCTTCTTCGTCCGGCTCTGGGATGCCGGGTGGATCTATCGCGCGAACCGCATCGTCAACTGGTGCCCGTACCACCAGACGGCCCTCTCCGACCTCGAGGTGGAGCACGTCGAGGCGGACGATGCGCTCACCTACGTCCGCTACCCCTTCGCCGACGGATCCGGCTCGATCACGATCGCGACCGTCCGGCCGGCGACGATCCTGGCCGATGTCGCGATCGCGGTGCACCCCGACGATCCGCGCTACGCCGACGCGATCGGCAAGGAGGTCGTCGTCCCGGTCGTGGGTCGCCGCATCCCGGTGATCGCCGACACGCGCGTCGAGCCCGAGTTCGGCTCCGGCGCGCTCAAGATCACGCCGGGGCACGATCCGCTCGACTTCGAGATCGGCCGCGATCACGGCCTCGAGACGCTCACGGCCATCGGGCCCGACGGCAGGATGATCGCCGAGGGCTTCGAGGGGCTGACGCAGGCCGAGGCCGAGCAGCAGGTGCTCGACTGGCTGAAGGCCCACGACCAGCTCGCGAAGCGCGAGAGCCTCCACCACGCGGTGGGGACGTGCGAGCGCTGCCACACGCGGATCGAGCCGCTGATCTCGCCGCAGTGGTGGTGCCGGATGGACGAGCTCGCCGCGCCGGCGATCGACGCGCTCGAGGCCGGGCGCGTCCGCTTCCACCCCGAGAGCCAACACCGGTTCGCGATCGACTCGCTCAAGGGGGCGCCCGACTGGTGCGTCTCGCGCCAGCTCTGGTGGGGGCATCAGATCCCCATCTGGACGTGTCCCGACGGCCACCTGACCTGCGAGTGGCCGCCGCCCGAGGCGTGTGGGGAGTGTGGTTCGACGGAGCTCGTCCGCGAGACCGACGTGCTCGACACCTGGTTCTCGTCGGCGCTCTGGCCGTTCGCGACGCTCGGTTGGCCCGAGCAGACGCCGGAGCTCGAGCGCTACTACCCGGGGAACGTCAACGTCACCGCGCGCGAGATCATTCGCCTCTGGGAGAACCGGATGATCTTCTCGGGCCTCTTCCTGATGGGTGAGGTCCCGTTCACCGACGTGATCATCAACTCGACGGTGCTCGCGGTCGACGGCCGGCGGATGTCGAAGAGCCTCGGCACCGGGATCGACCCGCTCGAGGCGGTCGACAAGCACGGCGCCGATGCGCTCCGCTACGGCCTGCTGAAGATCTCGTCGACCCAGGACGTGCGCTTCTCCTGGGGCGCGATCGAGGAGGGCGGCAAGCTCGCGAACAAGCTCTGGAACGTCGCGCGGCTGATCTTCCAGCATGCCGAGGGGATCGCCCCGATCGCACGGCCGGAGGCGCTGGAGGAGCGCTGGATCCTCGGGCGGATCGACGAGACGCGCCGCGAGCTCGACGAGCTGTGGCCGCAGTTCGACTTCGCGCATGCGGCGGATGCGCTCTACCACCTCGTCTTCGACGACTTCTGCGACTGGTACGCCGAGGCGATCAAGCCGCGGCTCTACGAGGGCGAGGAGGCGGCGGTGGCGACCGCGCTCGCCGCGCTCGAGCGCCTGCTCGCGCTGCTCCATCCGGTGCAGCCGCACGTGACCGAGGAGATCTGGGCGCAGTTCCACGAGCGCCGCCTGATCCTCGGTCCCTGGCCCGAGCCGCTCGCTGCGGCCGAGGGCGCCGCGTCGGATGCTCTGACGCGCGTGCAGGATGCAGCGACGACCTTCCGCCGCAGCGGCGTCGTCGTGGCGCTCGAAGGAGAGGAGAAGCGGATCTTCGACGCGGTCGTGAAGCCCGAGCGCGCGACGTCCACCGGGGACGTCGACGCGGAGTGCGCGCGCCTGCGCAAGGAGATCGCCCGCGGCGAGGGGATGCTCGCGAACGAGAAGTTCGTCTCGAGCGCTCCCGCCGAGGTGGTCGAAGCCGAGCGCGAGAAGCTCGCCCGCTACCAGCGCGAGCTCGAAGCACTCGGCTGCTGACCCACGCGCCCTAACACTTCCCTAACCAATGACTGGCACTGGGACATGGCCGTTTCGTCCCATTGAGTGCGGGGGGTTTCCTGACGCGTACCGCTTCTGTGACTCTTTCGGCCTGATGCCTGGCACCGGGACGAGTGACGAACGGACATGGCTGGAAGGGCTGACGCCGTGGCCGGCGGTGTTCGGGCTGGGGCGGATGCAGGAGCTGCTTGCCGCGCTTGGGGAACCGCAGCGGCGGTATCCGGCGATCCATGTCGTCGGGACGAACGGGAAGACCTCGACGACGCTCAAGACCGCGGCACTCCTGCGCGCGGCCGGGCTCAAGGTCGGGGCGTACGTCTCGCCGCACGTCAACGGCTGGGAGGAGCGGATCCAGATCGACG
>CAIYXH010000096.1 GCA_903930195.1 uncultured Actinomycetes bacterium
CCGGCGCGAAAAAAGGCCTGCACAGGGGGCACAATCGTGGCATGGCCTCCAAACAGAACCCGCTGCTTGCCGAGCTGCACGCGCACACCACCTGGAGCGACGGCACCTTCACGCCGCGCGAGCTCTGCGACCTCTACGGGCGCAACGGTTTCGACGTCCTCGCGATCACCGACCACACGGCGCTCGGCGAGCACATCCAGGCCTCCTGCTTCGACGCCTACCTGGAGGAGCTCGAGCGCGAGGCCGCGCGCGCCCGCGCGCTCTACGACCTGCTCGTGCTCCCCGGGCTCGAGCTGACGCTCGACAACCCGGATCCGCTGCTCGCCGGCCACGCGGTCGCGATCGGCCTCAGAAGCTTCGTCGGGATGGATCTCGGTCTCGACCACGCGTTGCGCGCCGCACGCGCGCAAGGGGCGGCGCTCGTCGCCGCCCACCCGTACTTGCCCGACGAGGCGGCCACGAAGAGCCGCCGTACCGCGGCCTTCGCCGCCGACCCGGAGCGCTACGCCGGGCTCGTCGACCGCTACGAGCTCTTCAACCGCGACACGCTCTTCCCCTGGGTCGCGGAAGCCGGCTTGTCGGGGATCGCCACCGGCGACTTCCACGTCCCGGAGCACCTCTCGACGTGGAAGACGATGCTGCCCTGCCGCAAGGAGGAGACGGCCGTCGTCGACTACCTCCGCTCGAGCCGACCGGCGTATCTGGTGAAGCTCGAGGCAAAGCCGCGCGGACTCCGGCAAGTCGCGTAGCCGCCCCACGCGTTCGGATCTCACCCGCAGTCGGCACCCCAGGCGTTCGACGAGAGGTGTGACACCACCACGAGCACGCCGATGACGGCGCTCGCGGTCGCGGCGTACGTCAGCCAGACGACGATCTTTCGGGAGAACATGACCGCCGCCGTGGTCGCGATTCCGCCGAGAGCGAGGGCCGCGAAGCCCACATCCATGACGGTCTGGCCCGTCGGCTGCGGGATCTCATCACACCATTGAGCCGGCGTCGTGAGCGCACCGATCAGCACGGCGCCCAGCGCGGCCCAGGTGAGCGCAAACGCGCCGATCGTTGCTTTGGCGTTGACACTCACATTGGCCCCAAGGGAACACGTAGCTGTACCAGCCGGCAAACAGGGCCAGGTCTGAAGACCTGTCCCTACAAGGTGCGCGCTCCGCTAGGAGAGGTTGTTGCGTGACGCGTCGGTGAGCTCGAGATGCTCGCCGGTCACCAGGTACGCAACCTGCTCGCCGATGTCGACGGCGTGGTCGCCGATGCGCTCGACACAGCGGGAGACGACGAGCATCCGCAGGCCGTACTCGCGCTCCTCCTGCGAGTCGCCGAGGGCGAGCAGGTCGGAGGTCGCCTGGCGATTCGCCCGGTCGATCAGGTCGTCGAGCTCGTTCAGGGTGCGGGCCTTGTTCAGGTCGCGGTCGGAGAAGGCGTCGAGGGCGACGCGGATCATCTGCTCCGCGCGCTGGCCCATGTCCTCGATCGAGTTGAGGATCGCGTCGTCCGTGACGTCGAGCGCGCCCATCAGCTTCGTCAGCTTCGCAACGGTGACGCAGTAGTCGGCCATCCGCTCCAGATGCAGGTTCACCCGCAGGATCGCGAGGACGAGGCGGAGGTCGACGGCGACGGGGGTCTGGCGGGCGAGGAGGGACTGGACGCCGGACTCGATCGCCGCGTAGCGCTGGTCGACCTCGTCGTCGAAGCGGATGACCTC